>NZ_JBMGJV010000067.1:0-11105 GCF_051025295.1 Candidatus Dedyshia acidiphila
AGCTTCGCTCCGAGCACGGTTCGCCACAGACTTGTCGGCTTGCGCGTGGCACGCTGTGCACACGCCCACGTGATCGCGAAGCTCGCAATGCCGAGCAGACTGTCCGGGACGCCGAGCGGGTACGCACTCGACGAGCGTGTCAGTTGCTCTGAGTCAAACCATCGGCCGGGCGGATCAGGAAGGCGGTCAGTCACTCGAAGCTGATAAGCAGCGATCGGCAGCAGAGAGATGACAGCCGCAACACTCGCCGCGCTTACCTGTTTCCGTGCGCATTCCTGCTCTGGAAGAGACATACTCGTGGTCGACACTCACTGAGTGGGATGCCGCCTGTCCTGCTTGAGCCGCCGCAATCCGCGGCCGAGAGTTCGCCACAGTTCGGCGTACGTTCTCCGAAGATCGTGGTCGAGACCAACTCCCCGCAAGAAAGGCGGGGTCGCGCGACGATGATGTCATCGCACGACCCCGTATTTTCTTGCTATGACCCGATTGCACTTCTATCTTGCACCACTCCCAACGTCGGCAGGATGGGAGATTGACAACGACTCAGTGCTTTGGCGGAAAAACGACCGTCCGGGTGCGGTGCGCGACAAACAAATCATTGCCGCCAAACCCGCCTGGCCTGTTCGAGTAGAGGAACATCTCTGTGCCGTCCTGCGAGAGCGAGGGTGCCCCATCATTCGCAGCCGTGTTGATCGCGCTGCCGAGATTCACCGGTGTCCCCCATGCGTCCTGGCGCTTCTCTCTAGTTGCCACCCAGAGATCCAGTGTGGGCAGACCGTTCGCATCCGCAACACTTGCGGTGCGTCTGGAGGTGAGCAACATCTCGAGACCGTCATAGCGAATGGAGGTGCGGGTGTCACGGCCGGTAGAGTTCAGTTCCGTCACGAAGGCAGGGTCCGACCAAGTGCCGTTTGGACTTCTCTCACTGCGCATAATGTCCCAGTCGCCGATACCGCCCGTGCGATTTTGCGAGCAGAAGTAGAGAGTCGCTTTTCCGGTATTCGGATCGATGAAGAAGGTCGGGCCATCGTCAAATACGGCACTGTTGATAGTGCAGCCCATGTTGGTGGGCGTCTCCCATCCGCCGGGGCCGGTGTCGGCCGTGGTATCGCTGCGGTGGGAGACCCAGATGTCGCTCCCGCCGCACCCGCCTGGGCGCTCACTGCCGAAGTAGAGGTCCTGTCCGTCGGGAGAGAAGGTAGGCGCCGTGTCATTGTAGATAGAGTTCAGGGTCGGGCCGAGGTTGACGGGAGTGCCCCAGGGAGAATTAGGGGTATCCCGGTGCGTTGCCCATAGGTCGCTTGTGCCCGCGACACTGCCGTCGATCTTGCCCGGCCGGTCGGAGTGGAAATACAGACTGAGGCCGTCCGGGGAGATCGCCGGGTGCTGGTCGCTGGACTTCGTATTCACGACGGCGCCGAGGTTTTCCGGCGCCGACCACTCAGAGTAGGCGTATGTGATGGGTCTGTTGCCGGGCGTGCAGCCGAACAGCAACGGAAGAACCAGGGCAAGTGCCCGGAATGCTGTAGCGCTCTTCATAACTTCCTCCAGAACCGGACTACGGGGTCGATCTGCAGTCGTAGAGACTGCTTACATGCAGGTGGGGCGAGATCGCCGAATGCATCGCACGATCCCGGTTGGCTTGCTCGGTGCACTGCAGCTTCAATCTCGATCGTTATTCGTCCCGATCGACGGCGACCGGTAGCAGCGCGTGAGCGACGACGTAGTTCCACGCGCCGTTCCGATTGTTCGTTCGTCCACGCAGGAAACGGCAAGATGCTTCATGGCTCCTCCACAACCGGAACTCCAGTTGCATAACGGTCACGATGACGCAGCAGTGGGGCAGGAGCAATCGTGCCAGCCTAATGTCTGCCTAACATTCATCTGTCACGCTAAGTCGTGTAACTGCCTCGGATTGCGAGCGCTCCGAAGTGCCGGGAAAGTGCGGTGTGGCGGGTGATAGACTGCCCGCATTGAGGCGGTAGGACAATGGCGACCGAGACACGCCCCGGAGAGGTGGAGTTCGGTCCATTCACGCTGGATCTGCAAACCGGCGAACTGACGCGCTCCGGGCACAAACTTCGGTTGCAGGGCCAATCCTTCCAAATCCTGGCGATGCTACTGCAGCAACCAGGGCAGGTAGTGACGCGGGAAGCGCTACGGCAGCGGCTCTGGTCCGATGAAACTCACGTCGACTTCGACCAGGGACTGAATAACGCGATCAAGCGGCTGCGCGAGTCGTTAGGCGACTCTGCCGGAACATCGAAATACATCGAGACTGTTCCTCGCCTCGGCTACCGGTTTATTGGCGCAATCAAGGCGCCTGTGGTGGACGCACCTGGGCCGCCGTCATCGCTCGAAGCAGCCGTGGCTCCATACAAGGCGAAAGCTCAACAGGTCGACCAGCCGATCAAAAAGCACGCCAGTCTGCGGCACTGGTGGATGCCCCCTGTGTTGGCTGTCGGGCTCGGGGCAGCCGCCCTGATAGGCCGCGCCCGGTTGTTCCCTGCCCCAGACCACACAGTCCGCTCGATCGCGGTGCTTCCCTTTACCAATCTCTCCGAGGATCCGTCACAGGAATACTTTTCGGACGCAATGACCGAAGAGTTGACGAGCGACCTCGGAAATATCTCGGCGCTCCGCGTCATTTCCCGGACCTCGGCGATGCACTACAAGAAGACCGCGAAGACCATGCCCGAGATCGCGCGAGAGATGGACGTCGATGGCGTGATTGAGGGATCGGTCGTGCGGTCGGGCGACCGGGTGCGCATCACGGCGCAATTGATCGATGCGCGTTCCGACCGGCACCTCTGGGCGGAGAGCTACGAGCGTGACATGAAAGACGTTCTGACGCTGCAGAGTGACCTTGCGCGGACCATCGCTCACCAGGTTCGAGTCGTTATCACTCCGGCGGAAGAAGAACGACTGCATCCCGAACCGGTCGCTCCCGCGGCGTACGAAGCGTACATGCAGGGCCGGTTTTACCTGAACCGATGGTCCTCCGAAGATGCGGCGCAGGCGCTCGCGTCGTTCCAGAATGCGCTCAAGCTAAACCCAAACTACGCTCTTGCGTACATCGGCATCGCGGAGTGCTACGTCTATGGCGTCGCCGGCGTGAGCGATCCGGTAGGCCTCGAGCGCGGGCTTACCGCTGCCCGTAGGGCGCTCGAACTGAAGCCGGGCATGGGTGAAGCTCATGTCAACCTCGGCATTCTGAATATGGAGAAGAACTGGGACTTCGCCGGAGCAGAGACGGAGATCAAGAGAGGGATCGCGCTCAGTCCGAACTACGCGCCTGCGCATCACTGGTACTCTCACCTGCTGCTCAATGAAGGTCGCTACGACGAAGCGCTCATCGAAGCCAAACGTCTGATGGAACTGGACCCTGTCTCGCAGACGCCGATCGGTCACTTGGCCGTGACCCATTTGGCGATGCGGCAATGGGACGCTGCAATCGTGCAATATCAGTTGGTACTGGCGAGAGATCGAATGCTGACGGATGAACATAGTGAACTGGGCGAGGCGTACCTCGGCAAACGAATGTATCCCGAGGCGATCGCGGAGATGCGCCGCTCGGTCGAACTGTCCCAGTCCCGTGCTCAGCACCCGCTCTATCTTGCCAAGCTCGGGTTCGCCGCTGCGCAATCCGGGGACAGAGACACCGCGCGAAAGATTGTCGCCGCTCTTCCTGCCGAGGAGCCGGAATTCGCAGCTTATGTGTACGCCGGTCTGGGAGATCGAGACAGGAGCCTGGCCCTGCTCGACCAGGCGGTGAAGCGCCACACATTCCCGCTCGATGCGGGATACGCAATCGAGTTTGATTCCCTGCGCGCCGATCCACGGTTCACTTCACTGCTCCATCGGGTCGGACTTCGCTAGCTCACTCGCAGCTGCGTCACTCTCTTAGGGTGGCTACCGAATTTCGGCGGAGACAGGCTGCCGAGGACCTTCCCAGAAGATCTCTCGGTGTGCAGAGGCATCGTGCGTCGCTTCCGGCCTGGGCAGTACCCTGACGCGATGTAACCCCGCGGTCAGTGCAGCCGTGGCGCGCACTGGCTGTATGGCGGCTCCCGGCGTTCCGCACGCAAGTGCTCGTGCCCGCGGGCCGGGCACCGGTGGCAAATCGTCGACCTGCAGCGCCTCACCTGCATCGCTCAGCAGCGTCGCTGTGTAACCACCATCAACCGGCATGCGAAACCACTGATCGGACCCAGTCGAGGGCGGTCGCGACATGGCGGGCAGCAATCGCTCGGCGACGACCACGGAATGCGATGCCCATGCCTGCGCTGCGCCGCTCGTCACATGCAGCAGAATCCGGAAGCGGCCAGTGCCATCGAGCAGTGTCCCGTCAGCATCGGGAAAGACATGCGTTACATCATGCCCCTGCGCTGTGGTGCCATCGCCAAAACTCCATGTGTACTGGAGACCAGGATCATTCGGTCCCTCCGCATGGAAGCTGACCTCCAGACCCGGACGAATAAGCCCGTCGGGCACATCGAACGAAGCCGCCTCCGCAGTGTATGACTGGTTGCCTTCGCTCGCACCGTGGTGCTGAGTTGGCAGCCCGTTCTGCCCCGGTAGCATGGGTGGAGGCGACGGCGCATAAACCCCCCGGAGGGTCACGCCCGATACATCGCCCGTAACGACCGATCCCGTCATGCCGGGTCCCTCCATCGCGGAGATCCCCTCGAACCTCACATCCCGAACCGATGGGCTCTGCTGCATGATCTGGGTCAGCGAATACCAGTCCTCGAGCCGGATGTTCTCGAAGCGAACATCGCGGTGCTCGCCTCTGCCTGCGGGATCCGCCCAGAGTTCGAACAGTGCGAACGGAACCTTGCAACTGCCGAACCCCATGTGCATGACGTCGGAGTCGCGCATTACGAAGCCACTACTGTCGAAGGTCTTCTCCGGCCAGCCGAGGCGAACAATGTTCGAAATGCTGGTGGAGAGCGTGCTGCCCTCCACCAGGATGTGATTCACCGGAGCACCGGGACGCATCAGCTTGCGTTTCTCGTAACCGTCCCAGTTCCCATACATCGCAAAAACATCGTCTGCCGCACGGAAAAATGAGTCGCGGACCACGGTATCTCCCCCGCCCAGCCAGTCCATACCGTCCTGGTTTGCGTTCCCCGGCGTGCCCCCGATGACCTTGATGTTCGTGAACTGAATCCGCTCTGAGTTGCGCATCTGGATCATCCAGGTGCGGCTGCGCACAACACCCACAATCCCCTCGATTGAGATGTCACGCGCATTGTCCATAACAATCAGGTGCCAGTTGCGTTTGTGCATCCAGCCCTGATCATGATCCGGGTCCTGCGGCCCGCTGTAGATCACTGTGCCGCGGCCGCTGACTTGCACATCATGCACCTGCCAGACATTGATCGCGCCGAAGACGACGGCGCCCGGCGCCAGGTAGATCCGGTCACCACTGCGTGCGTCGATGTTCTCGCGGTGGATACCGGGGCCGTAGTAGCGCAGGTGTGGCGTTCCGGGCGCAGGCGGCGAGACTTCTGGTGCATTCGCGAACAGGAAGAGCATCTCCGAGTCACCAAAGTGATCGCCAGGACGCGTGATCGACAGCTTGCTCGGGCCTGGAACCGTGAAGGTGATGCTCGCGCCCTTACGGGTAGGTCGGATTCCGAAGCGCATTGGCTGCACTTCGACACCGGCGTCCCAGTAGTGGGAATCGCTCGCAGTGATCGTCACCTCGACGGGTCCATTAGTCTCGAGGCTGCTGGTGTAATATCCGGCCGCTGAATGCATCACGGTCGAATGCGCGCCTGGGATCGCGATCACAAAGTGATCCGAACTCACCTCTGCCGGTACTGGGTCCAGGCTCGGCAACTGCGCGGCGCCGAGCGCACTACAGACTGCAAGACTCAGCAGTGAGACAAGGACGCCTCGCCGATAGCTCTGGCGCGCTTGCAGTAGCCTTCCGAGCGACTGCTGGACAGCATCAATTACTGGATTGACCATTCGTTCCATGCAGAGCCACCACTGCATGCTCCCGCCGTTGTGCTTCGATCGCTTTGACTTCTGCCATGGCTTGCTCCGCATCGCGCTCTCGGCCAGCTTGTTTATAGAGCCGGTACATCTGGTAATGAAGGCTGCCATCTTCATCTGAGGGAAGTGCCTGCGACAGTTCGGCAATTGCGGTGTTCGTGTCCCCATCGTGCGCTGCTATCGTGCCGGCAAGCGCGTGCATCCGCCCCAGCAACTCTGCTGGCACTCTTCGGCTGCGCTCGACGTACGGCTTCGCCGAATCGTATTGATGGCTCGCCACCAGTCCTTCAGCCATCAGCAGGTTTAATTGCGGATGATCCGGCTGGCGTTCGAGACCAGAGCGCGCAGCATCCATCGACTTCCGCGTCTGCCCCGCCGCAAAGTATGCCGCGCTGGTGCCAAGCCACGCGACGACGTCGTCCGGCTCGAGCGCGAGCGCTCGTTGGTACTGCTCGATGGCGCGGTCCGGTTGGCGACGCCGCCGGTAAAGATCGCCGAGCAGGTCCGCGCTTGCAGCGGAGCGAGGCGCCAACATCGCGAAGTGCTCCAGCGCTTCGACCGCGCTCTTCTCGTTTGCCTTTATCAACCAGTAGACTGCCTCCGGCGCATCGGGAGCCCCACGCAGGCGCTGTCCAGCTGCGGCAGCGCTAGCTGCATAGCGGCCACTCCAATAAGCGGTGGCTGCCTGCTGCGGCTCGCATCCGGGCGCGGTGGTCCCTGCTTTGTTAGTAAGTGCGGCGACGATCGCTTCTTGTGCGTTTGCCTCTGTGGCCTCGGTCGCCCTGGTCGATTCTTCGCGAACGGTATGCAGCAGGCATGCGGCTTCGCGAGTTGATGCAGCCGCGGCGAGTTCTTGATATCTTGCGACGGCCTCGGCAGTTCGGCCCTGCGTCATCAACTCATCTGCGTAAAGAGCGCTCGCCCAGGTGTTCTTCGGGGTGACGCGGGCAAGCCTGCGTCCCTGGTCATCGATCAGCGACAGCCGGTCCACTCCCAGCGCAAACCACGCTGCCGCCAGCTTCGGGTCCAACGTCACGGCTGCATCGTGGACCTCTGCTGCTCGCGACCAATCCCGCACACCATCGTATGCCTTGCCAAGCGCAAGCAGGATCTGAGGATCCTCAGGTCGCAGATGACGCGCGCGCTCGAGCAGCGGGACTGCATCCTTCGGTCGGCCAGTATCCATGTATGCCTTACCAAGAAACAGCAGCGGTGACACAAGCGACGGGTTCAGCTTGAGCGCCCGGTTCAGACTCACGATGGACGGAGCGGTCTGGCCGGCCAGGTACTCCATCAGTCCGCGGTTCGCCCAGAGCTCCGGCACGGCTGGCTGCTGACGCGTAGCCTTGGCATAATCGCTCGCAGCGAGCGCGTACTGCCCCGCGGATTGCTCCTGCTGCGCGCGCACGAGCGCCTGTTCCGCGCTCTGCGCCACAAGCGGTGTGAACCACGTCAGGAAAAAGACGGGAACGCACCAAAGTGCGTTCCCACGGAGTTGCCACATGTCGATCACCAGTAGAGCTTCAACGCGAACTGGATGCTCCTCGAACCAAAAGCTTGTCGTATCGTGCCGAAGGATCCATCCGTGATACCAGTATCCGGCGCGTAGAAGTTGGGGTGATTGGGCAGATTGTAAAATTCGGCGCGTCCTTGCAGGCGAATCAGCTCATGCAGGTACCAGAACTTTTCTGCCGCAAAGTCCCAGTTGTTGTAGCCCGGCGCACGAAGCGTCGAGAAAAACCTTGGCGCATTCCCAAAGGTGTATGGCGCCGCTGGCGCAAAGGCCGCTGTGTTGAACCACTTATCAATCGTGCGGTGCCCCAGGTGAGGATCCCCGATCACATTCGGACGCTGGTTGCCACCGAACAGGTTCGAGTTCCCACCACCCGTAATCCCGAGTGGTATACCGGACTTGATGCTGGTGATACCGGATACCTGCCATCCACCGACGACGGCGTTCGTGACGGCATTCATACCGCTACCGTACTTACGTCCGCGACCAACGGGTAGCTCATAGATGTAGTTCACGACCAGGCTGTGCGGTGTATCTGTTCCATCAACCGACTTCTCCGCTGCAAGGTCGTAGTAGTTGCGCACGCCTTGGTTGCCGACCACGGCCCAGTCATTTGTACCTTCCACGTTGTCGAGGAACTTCGAGAACGTGTAGGACACAAGCAGGTTCAGGCCGTTGTGAAAGCGATGGTTGTAGTCGACGAGCAGAGCGTCGTAAAGCGAGAAGCCCACAGGAGCCTGTGGCTCGTTCACGCCACAATACTGGTTGTATGGCTGCAGCGACTGCCCCAGCGGAATCGTCTTCTGGTCAAGTCCGCACCCGCTCGCCTTGATCACCCCGTAGTACGGGTTCGGCACGGGGTTGAGCAGTGCATCACCCATTCCCAGGTAGGACGGATTCGTCTCGCTATGGTTGAAGCCGCTTAGCAGAAGGTGCGTGCCGTGGTTGCCAATGTACGTTGCGGTCACAACGTCGTTCGTCGTGAAGGCGTACTGCAGGCCGGCTGAATACTGCTGCACGTAAGGGGAGTGCCGGCTGCTGGGAACACCATTGGTCGAGAAGCCCACATCCTGCAGGCCGCCGAGTGACCCTCCTGGAGGCGCGATGAGCCCGCCAGGGAACGGATTGCTCAACGTGGTGAAGGGGGTCAGGCCGCCATCCACACTGCCGGTGTACGGGGTGGACTGGCTGTAACCGGGGTTGTAGCCGCCGCCAAAATACTGCGGTGCAAAGAAGATGCCATAGCCGCCGCGCAGCACCAGCTTGCTCGAGATCTGCTCGGTGAGCCCGAAGCGCGGCGCGAAGTTCGTCCAATTGGTGTCATACAGCGTCCGACGATGACCTCCGCCGTTGAACACGAGCTCACCCGGTACCGTTTGTCCGACAGCCGATGAGATCGGGTTCGCTGCTTTGTAATCGAAGTAGGCTTGGCGATTGTCACGCTCGGTCGGCGGCTGTTGCCACTCGTAGCGCAACCCGAGGTTCAGTGTCAGCTTCTGTGTGACTCTCCAGTTGTCCTGACCGTAAAAGCCCCAGTATTTCTTTGTGATCGCCGGATTGAAGTTGTTCGACGTGGAACCGCCGGTCGCGGTGCCGATCAGCAGCGAAGCGAAGCCGAAGCCGGTGTTGTCTGTTGCCCCGCTCGGATTGGGCCCTGCCGTGAAGTTGTGATCGAAGTTGAACTGCGTGCTGGGCAGGTTGTTGCTGTTGTTCTGCATCAGCGCGCCCATGAAGCCGAATGAAAGGTCGTGCACACCCTGGCTGCGGGTCACATCCGCATTGACACTGCCGACATTGCGGAAGCCGGTGCCTTCATTGCCCTGCACTGGTCCGAGTGAACTCTGTCCTTCCACATTCACGATGGGAAACAACGGTGAGTTCGCATTCAGCGCCGAGGGCAGCCCGAGAGACGACTGATCAAACGGATAGGACTGCGACTTGGACTGCTCTGCCCACCGTGTCAACCCTGCATTCACGCTCAGCGCCGTCTTTGCATTCAGAATGTGGCTGGCGCCAATCACGAAGCTGTAGCGGTTGTTCGGGCGTATGTTGCCGGGGCCGCCCGGATTGTTACCGCCGTAGAACTCGGGTGAGTTGGTCTTGTACTCGTATTTTTGCGCCCAACGGCCATACAGGCGCGTCATGTCCGTCAGGTTGTGATCCACACGGATCATGTACTCGTTCGAGGTCGCGGGAGCGCTGGCACTCGCGGCATAGTTGTTTGCGATGCCATCGTTTGTCGGATTGGGGTAGAACTTCGCAAGCGCCGCGCCAACCGGATTGATCGCGCCCTGGATCTGGTTGTTCACAAACGGATCGCGAATGTAGCCGCTGCTGAGAGCGACACGCCCCGTGGTTGGGTCGACCTGGCCGGCGGTAATGGGCCGAGTTGAAAACGGATTGTAGAGCTGGCCAGCTAGGATGGGACGCCCCAGGGCATCCGTGCCGCTCGGCGCACCGAGCAGCGCCGAAAAGTCACCTGTGCGGAAGGCGGCCGTCGGGATCGTGGTGGTGAAGGTAGCCGGCGTGCTCTGCCGCAGCCCTTCGTAGAGTCCGAAGATGAAGGTCTTCTGCCGCTGCTCGTACAGGTGCGGGATGAACAGCGGACCGCCCGCGGAGATGCCGAACTGGTTGCGGCGGAACGACGGCTTCTTCAGCCCGTTGAAGTTGTTGAAATACGAGTTCGCGTCCAGCTTGTCATTACGCAGGAACTCAAACGCGTCGCCGTGGAAGTCGCTGGTTCCCGACTTGGTGACCACGTTGATTACATTCCCGGTGCTGAATCCGTACTGCGCGGTAAAGGAGTTCGTCTGGATCTTGAACTCTTCCACACTGTCGACGGACGGCACGTAGACGACTGCACCCCAGTCCGACGCTGTGTCCCAAATGCCATCCAGCAGAAACGCCGTCGTACCGAAGAATCCGCCCCCGAAGTTCAGGAACGAGATGTCCTGATCCGCAGTGTCCTGGGTGCCGCCGCCGTTGACCCTCTGCGACTCGGTCGAGTTCTGCACCGACGAATTGAGCGTGGCCAGCCCGTAGACGTTCCTCAGGTTGAGTGGCAGATCGACGACCTGCCTGGAGGTGATCTCCGCAGAGAGGTTGGGGTCACTCGTGTTCAGCAGAGGCGCTTGGCTGCTGACGACGACCTGCTCGGTCTCGGCGCCGATGCTCATCGCCACGTTCTGTGACACCGTTTGCCCAGGCAAGGTGGTGATGCCCTGCTGCTGATAGGCCTTGAAGCCCTTCGACTCAACCTTGAGCGAGTACGCGCCGGGCGGAAGGAACTGGAAGACAAACTCGCCAGAGCCATTGCTGGGAACAGTGCGGGAGATCCCGTTCTGCTGGCCAGTGATCGTAACCTGCGCCCCGCCCAGCGTGGCGCCCTGACTGTCGCTCACGATGCCGCGCAAGGTCGAGGTCGTCGTCAGGTCCTGAGCGTTCGCGCCCCATGGGGTCACGATGGCTCCCGCCACCACAAACAGAACCAATGCCAACAGAGCTCTGAACAGATGTTTCATCGCACGCCTCCCTGAATCGACCGCTTGCCGGCTCCCCTTCGTTGCGGCGGAGCTTGTCCTTTTTT
>NZ_JBMGJV010000068.1:0-10369 GCF_051025295.1 Candidatus Dedyshia acidiphila
TTTTTTTCAGAACAGCAACGGCTTTGGGCTGAACCTCGCACATGCGGTGAGCGGGGCCGGCACGACCACGCCCAAAGGATTGCTGAGCCGCGCCAGCGAGGCCAACACCGCCGTGGAGACCAGCCTCAACAGCACGATCAGCATCATCGACGCGCGCGTCGCGACGCAAAAGACGACGCTGACAAACCAACTGAACCGGGCCAACCAGACCCTGCAGGAGATTCCGCTCCAGCTCAACCTGGTCAATGAAATCTACTCTGCCGTCACGGGCTACAACCAGAAGGGATCGTAACCGTCATGCGTCACTATCACCAGGCCGCCATCGAAAGTGCCAGCAGTGTTCAACTCGTCGTCGCCCTCTATGACGGACTGCACCGCTTCCTGCTCCAGGCCGCCGCAGCGTCGGAAGCCGGGGACACGCCTGCGCGCCGGGACGCCGCACGCCGCGCGCTCGGCATCATCATTCACCTCCAGTCCACGCTGCGCATGGACCAGGGCGGCCAGTCGGCCGAGCACCTCAGCGACTTCTATGTCGCCATCTTTGCGGATATCCTGCGCGCCTCGGCTGCCGCGTCGAGCACCATCTTTCGCAACACGGCACGCGAGGTGCGGAATGTTCGCGAAGCTTGGCAGGTGGTCGCCCAGGATCCCACCGTCGCTGCGTCCGTCCCCCGCGATCTGCAGACTTGGGCAGAGCAGGCTGGCGCGCCTGTCGCAATCCGCCCGCCTGCGGGCTCCGATGCGGCTCCGGCCTGGATCGCCTGAGTTGATCGCCTGAGTTGATCGCCTGAGTCGATCGCCTGAAGCGATCCATGACAGGTGCCCGAGACGGATCAACGGCCCCGACCTCGCGCAAAGAAGAAAAGCGCCGCTCCATCGGGGCGGCGCTCCTTCGATTGCGTTAAGCAGCACTTCAGCTGCGATCGCGCGTCGCTTCCTAGCCGGTGACCGCCAGCTCTTCTTCCAGCAGCTGCTTCTCGTAAAGCCCGGCGTAGAAGCGTCCCCGGTTCAGCAGCTCTTCATGCGTTCCCAGCTCGGCAATGCGGCCATCCACCAGCACGGCAATGCGATCCGCATGCCGCACCGTCGAGATGCGGTGCGAGATAAAGATAGTCGTGCGGTCGCGCATGATCTCCCGCAGCCGGCGCAGGATCGTCTCTTCCGTGTACGTATCCACGCTGGCCAGTGCATCGTCGAGCACTAGAATCGCGGGATCGCGCACCACCGCGCGCGCGATCGCGGTCCGCTGCTTCTGACCGCCCGAAAGCGTCACCCCGCGCTCGCCGACCGCCGTATCCAGCCCGTGCGGAAATTCCTCGAACTCCTTGCGGATGTGGGCCGCCTCGGCAGCCGCAAGCACCTGTTCCTCGCTCGCTTGCGGCGCGCCCAGCGCAATGTTCTCGCGGATGGACTCGCTGAACAGGAACGTCTCCTGCGGCACAAACCCGATGTTCGCGCGCAGCGTTTCGAGCGGATACTCGCGAATCGGGCGACCGTCGATCAGCACCATGCCCGGCTCCGCGTCATAGAGCCGCGCCATCAGGCTCACCACTGTCGATTTGCCCGATCCCGTCGGTCCCACCAGTGCCAGGCTCGTGCCCGCCGGAATGTCGAGCGAGATGTCATGCAGCACCTCGACTGGCTTGCCGCTCGTGTCGGTGTAGGAGAAGCTCAGGTGTCGGAACTCGATCCGGCCTTCAAGCCGCGTCTCTGGCCCCAGCGCGCGGTTCGCCGCCGCATCATCGATCGTCGGCTTCTCCGTCATCAACTCGTCGATGCGGATCACCGATGCCGTGCCACGCTGCACCAGGTTCACCACCCAGCCGAGCGCGATGATCGGCCACGTCAGCATCACCATGTACGTGTTGAACGCGACAAACTGACCGACCGAGAGCTGGTGCGAGAGCACCTCGTGGCCGCCCACCAGCAGCGTGATCGCAAGCGAGAGACCGAGGATGAATTCAAGCGTGGGCCACAGCATGCCCATCAACTGCACCAGCCGCAGCCCGCGCCGCACATTCTCGCGATTCGCCGCTTCGAACGACTTGATCTGCGGCTCCTCCTGTGCGAACGCCCGGATCAGCCGTGCGCCGGAGAAGTTCTCCTGCGCCTGCGCTGAGATCTCCGAGAACATCGCCTGGATGCGCTCGAACCGGTCGTGAATCTTGCGCCCCATGGTCTGGACCAGCACGCTCGCGAGCGGCAGCGGCACCAGCGCCACCAGCGTCAGGAACGGGCTCATGCGCAGCAGAAAGAACACCGCGCCGATCGAGAACAGGACCGTGTTGGCGCTGTACATGATCGCCGGCCCCAGCAGTTGGCGCACTGCGTTCAGATCGTTCGTCATGCGCGCCATGATGTCGCCGGTGCGATGCTCGGCGTAGTAGCTGGCCGGCTGCTCCTCCAGGCGGCGGAAGAGGTCGTTGCGCAGGTCGAACTCGATCTCGCGCGAAATGCCGATGATGATCCAGCGCGTCAGGAAGAGGAAGACGCCCTTCGCCGCGGCCACCAGCACGATCAGCTCGGCGTAGTGCAGCACCTTCTGCTGCGTTACGCCCTGGTTCAGTGCGTCGATCGCCCGGCGGATCACCTGTGGCAGCAGGATCCAGATCGCATTGGACATCACCACCGACACGCCGCCCCAGAAAAACGAGCGCCGGTAGCGCTTCAGGTAGGGCACCAGCGGTCGTAGTTCGCGGATCATTGATTCGTCCTCTGGTCGTGGTTCATATCTATATCCTGCGGCCCCGCGTCATCCTGCGTCCGCTGTCTTCGGACCGGCTTCCGCCTTTGCTCAGTAGACTCACTGCTGCGCTGCTCCCTCGGTCCTCTTTCACGCGGAATCGATTGCCTGCATCATCCTCAGCTCATCGCGCGAGCAGAATGTAACGGGGAACGACAATCAGCGCCGTGCAGAATTTGGCCGCAAACCGCCACTTTCAGCATAACTCTCCAGCCCTGCCCGGGTGCCTATCCGCAGGGCCTTCATCGCGCCTACAGCGTTTGAGGGTAGAATGACGATTCCATGAATCAGCGCTGGAGGAAATCTCTGGCTCACGGCACGCCAACCTGTGTCGTTGGCCACTTGCAGCGGGCCCCATTTTTGCTTATGTCAGAATCCACTCAGGATCGTGTCCTCAAGGTCATCGCGAACACCCGGCGAATCCCAGTCGCATCGGTCCGCCCGGACAGCACCTTCGAAGAGCTCGGCATCGACTCGCTCGATCGTCTCAACATCCTCTTCGATCTCGAAAGCGAGTTCGACATACAGATCGATGATGAAGAAGCCAAAAAGGTGCAGAACATCCCGCAAATGATCGCAGGAATCGAGCACCTGCTCGCCCTCAAGTCCGGCTCCTCGGAAGCCTGAGAGTGCCCCGCGTCGTCATCACCGGGATCGGCGTTATCAGCGCCCTTGGCCTCACCCGCGATGCCTCCTGGCAGTCGCTGGTCGAAGGCCGCTGTGGCATCCGCAACGTCGATCACCCGGACTTCGAGACCATCCGCTTCAAGCACGCGGCTAACGTCGTAGGCTTCGACGCGGAGCAGCACCTGCCGGCGAAGGATGTGCTCCTCATGGATCGCTTCGCGCAGTTCGCGGTCGTCGCCGCGCGCGAGGCGGTCGCCCAGGCTGGCATCGAGTTCACGCCGCAGATGCGCGCACAGGGCGCCATCGTCACAGGCTCGTGCATCGGCGGCCGCGCGGCAGAGGAGCAGGGCTATCGCGAACTTTTCTTGCACCGCCGCAATCGCGTCCACCCGCTCACCATCCCGCTCGGCATGAGCAACGCCGGCACCAGCCACATCTCCATGCACTTCGGCATCCAGGGCCCGGCGTGGACCGTCTCGACCGCCTGCGCCTCGTCCGCGCACGCCATCGGTCAGGCCTTCCATATGGTTCGCTCCGGTGCAGCGCCCATCGCGCTCGCCGGCGGCAGCGAAGCCCCGCTCTACTACGGCAACCTGAAGGCCTGGGAGGCGATGCGCGTCATCAGTCGCGACACCTGCCGGCCATTCTCGGCCGACCGCACCGGCATGGTGCTCGGCGAAGGCGCAGCCATGCTCGTCCTGGAGCCGCTCGAGGCGGCTCTCGCGCGCGGCGCACGTCCCATCGCGGAGATCGTCGGTTTCGGCATGTCCGCCGATGCGCAGCACATCACGCAGCCCTGTCCTGAGGGACCCGCCCGCGCCATGCGCATGGCGCTCAACGATGCCGGCCTCGCCCCGGAGCAGATCGGCTACATCAACGCCCACGGCACCGCGACCGATGCGAACGACCGCACCGAGACCGCCGCCATCCGGCTCACCTTCGGCGCGCATGCGGACCGGCTCGCCATCAGCTCGACCAAATCCATGCACGCCCACACGCTGGGCGCCGCCGGTGCGATCGAGGCTGCAGCCTCCGCATTGGCGCTTGCCAACGGCATCCTTCCCCCGACCGCGAACTTCACCACGCCCGACGCAGCCTGCGATCTTGACGTGATCCCGAACACCGCGCGCATCGCATCCGTCGAGGCCTGCCTGTCGAACTCGTTCGCCTTCGGCGGCCTCAACGCCGTGCTCGCGCTCCGCAAGTTCTCCTGAGCGCCGCGCACCCTCCGCGCCGCACCGCTGCTATGCTTGGCTCCCCAACAGGAGAGCTCATGACCTCACGCCGCTCGTGGTCTGTCCGCTTGTGCTTCGCCGTCCTGCTTCTCGCCACACCCCCAGTTGCGGCTCGTGCTGCTGAGCCCGTCGTTGCGCTCGCCTACTCCGTCACTATCGCGAAAGACATCATGATCCCCATGCGCGACGGTGTCCGCCTGGCCGCGGATATCTATCGTCCGTCCAAAGACGGCGTTGCCGCAGAGGGTCGCTTTCCTGCGCTGCTCATGCGCACGCCATATGACAAGGCACTGCGTGCGCCGTCGTTCGCCAGCTACTTCACAACACGCGGCTATGTCGTCGTGGTTGAGGACGTGCGTGGCCGCTACCACTCAGAGGGGCATTGGCGGCCGCTCACCGACGACCCAAACGACGGCTACGATACCGCGAAGTGGATCGGCCAGCAGCCCTGGTCCGACGGCGGTATCGGCACGCTTGGCACGTCCTACGAGGGCGGCACGCAGCATGCGCTCGCCATCGCCGGCGCGCCGGATGTGAAGGCGATGGTTCCGCTCTTCGCCATGTCGGACTACGGCCAGTACGGCGTGCGTCACCAGGGCGCGTTCGAACTGCGCTGGGTCAACTGGGTCTTCTCCATGGGCGACCCCAGCGGCACGCCGAACAAGGTGGCTGCCGCACGCGCCGCAGCCACGCCCGATGCAGTCCCCGCGCTCGCCGACCTCAGCCAGCATGTGCCCGAGTACGTGGACGCGCTGCCATTGCGCCCCGGCACCACGCCGCTCAAGTTCGCGCCCGACTATGAGCGCTGGCTCGTCGAAGCGATGCGTCACAGTGACTACGACGACTTCTGGAAGGATGCCGGAGCCGACGTCACCGCGCACCTCGCCGAGTACAAGGACGTGCCCGTCTACCACGTCACCGGCTGGTACGACTCCTGGACGCTGCCGGTCGCCAACCTCAACTACCCGCTGCTCCACAGCGCCAAGAAGAGCCTGCAGCGCCTCATCGTCGGGCCGTGGACACACAGCCGTCCGAACGCCAGCTTCGCCGGTGATGCGCAGTTCACGCCCGATGCGGCCATCGACCTCAACGGCTTCGAACTGCGCTGGTTCGATCGCTGGCTCCGCGGCATTGACAACGGCGTCGACCGTGAGCCGCCTGTGCGCCTCTACATCATGGGCGGGGGCGATGCGCACAAGACTCCCGAAGGTCGCGTCTTCGTCGGTGGCCACTGGCGCGATGAGCAGGAGTGGCCGCTCGCACGCACGGCCGCGACCCCCTACTACCTCCACGCCGAAGGCCTGCTCTCACCCGACAAGCCCACCGCGCACGCGTCGCTCAGCTACAGCTTCGACCCGCATCACCCCGTGCCGACACTCGGCGGCAACAACTCCTCGCAGGGGCCGCTCTCGACCGCCGGCGCCACCGATCAGCGCTGCACCGCCGAGGTCCGCCTCTGTCACGACACGCTCCCGCTTGCGACGCGCAACGACGTGCTCGTGTTCGAGACGCCACCGCTCGAACGTGATGTCGAAGTCACCGGCCGCCTGCTCGTGAAGCTGTGGGCCGCATCCGACGGGCCAGACACTGACTTCACCGCGAAGCTCGTCGATGTCTATCCGCCGAACGCAGACTTCCCCGCGGGCATCGATCTGAACATTGGTGACGGCATCGTGCGCGCTCGCTATCGCAACTCGCTGGCGAAGCCGGAGATGCTCTCACCCGGCAAACCAGCCGAGTTCACCATCGAGCTGTATCCCACCTCGATCGTCTTCCAGAAGGGCCATCGCATCCGGCTCGACATCTCGTCCAGCAACTTTCCACGCTTCGACGTCAACCCCAATACGGGTGAGCCGCTAGGTCAGAACCGCCGCGCCCGCATCGCGGAGAACAGCATCTATCTCGACCCCGAGCATCCGTCGCACATCGTGCTGCCAATCATCCCTGCGGCGCAGCCGTAGCCTGCGCTCGCACCCACTCCGCGGAACGTGCAATGCCCTCGGCGAACGACACCGCAGGTGCAAAGCCGAACTCCTCGCGCGCTCGCGCTACTGGGAACTCCTGGTCGCGCCCCAGCAGGTGTACGGCATGCTGCGTCAGCAGCGGTCGGCCGGGTAGCGGTAGCCCGCGGTACGGCAGCTCCATCGCCCGCGCCGCCGCCATCGCCGCTGGAAAGGGAAGCGACAGCCAGGGCCGCGGCAGCCCGAGCGCATCCGCCAGCGCATGCACGTACCCGCGCCAGGTTACGTTTGTTTCGTCGGACAGGTTGTACACGCGGCCAAGCGTCGCCTCGCTGGCCGCCGCTGCCATCATCGCCTCTGCCACGTTGTCGACGTAAGCGAAGCCGCCCCGTTGCCGGCCACCGTCCACCAGCAGCATCGAGCGTTGCCTCAGCAACTCTGCTACATCCGTGACGAATGCCTTGCCGCGCGGACCGTAGATCGTCGCCGGCCGCACCACCGTCACGCGCAGTCCATGCTCCCGCTGCGCACGCCACGCCGCCTGCTCGCCCAGGATCTTCGTCCGGTTGTACGGCAGCCCCACATCGCGCATCGCGCCGCTCTCATCGCACACCACACGTGGATAGCCGTAGACATCCGTCGTGCTCACATGCAGAAAGCGGGCCAGTTCGGGCTCGCGCACCGCCGCAGCCAGCAGGCGCTCCGTTCCGGTCACATTTGCCGATTGAAACACCGCGTCCGGCGCCCAGTCGGTCGACGCCGCCGCGCAATGGTAGATGATCCTGGTGCCCCGCACGGCTGCAGAGAGCGCACCCTCGTCGTTCAGATCCCCGCGCACCACGTCGATGTTGACTTGCGACAGGTGCCGCAGGTCGGCCTGGGCGCGCGCCAGGATGCGGACGCGCTCGCCTCGCACGGCCAGAAGCTCCACCAGGCGTCCACCCAGAAAGCCGCTGGCTCCCGTCACCAGCACGGTGGCGCGCTCTGCTTGGGACGCTGCCACGGCCGCTAGTTCGCCAGCTTGCCGAAGACGTCAAGCGCGTACTGCAGATGCTCCCGCGTATGCGCTGCCGTGACGCACAGCCGCAGGCGCGCAAGACCCTGCGCCACCGCCGGGAACATTACCGGTGCGGCCAGCACACCGTGGTCGCGCAGCCGCCGTGCCAGCATCGCCGTTGCCGTCTCGTCGCGCAGCACCACCGGCACTACTGCCGTCTCCGATAGCCCGGTGTCGTAGCCCAGCGCCTGCAGCCCCTTGCGCAGGAACCGCGCGTTGTTCTGCACGCAGGCCACCCGGCCCGGCTCGTCGCGCAGCACAGCAAATGCTTCCACGATCGCCGCCACCGATGAGGCATTCATCGCGCCGGAGAAGATGTAGGGCGACGAGGCATGCTGCAGGTAGATCGCCAGCTGCCGCGAGCACGCGACGAAGCCGCCGTTCGAGGGGATCGACTTGGCCAGCGAGCCGGTCCAGAGGTCGACGTCGCTGCCATCGATCCCGTAGTACTCGTCCGTGCCGCGACCCGTCGCCCCAATTGTGCCGGTGGCATGCGCCTCGTCCATCAGCAGAAAGCAACCGAACTCCTTCTTGACTTCAATAAGCTCCGGCAGCAGGCAGATGTCGCCGTCCATCGAAAACACGCCGTCGCTGATCAGCAGCGTGCGGTTGGCCGGGTTGCCGCCGCGGATCTCCCGCCGCAGGCTGTCCATGTCGTTGTGCCGGAATCGCTGCACCGGCACGCCGGCCATCTTGCAGGCGTCGAGCAGGCTCCTGTGGCAAAGCTCGTCCATGATCACCCGGTCGCTGGCACCGAACAGCGCACTGATCACTCCGACGTTCGCCATGTAGCCGGAGCTGTAGGTGACGGCCGCCTCCGTGCCTTTGTACTCAGCGATCACCCGCTCCATCTCCCGATGCAGATCGAGCGTACCGGTCAGCAGCCGCGCCCCGCCGGTGCTGGTGCCGTACTTCTGCAGCGCCTCTACCGCCGCCCGCTCCACCCGCGGATGCCCGTTCAGGCCGAGGTAGTCGTAGGACGAGAGCAGCAGCATGCTGTGGCCGTCCGCTGTCACCATCGGCCCGGAGCGGCCCTGCAGCGGGATCTGGAACGGATACGCGTCAAACGAGCAGGCCAGTGCTGTGGTTTCGAACAGACGCCGTGCCCGCGAGTCAAGTAGCTCGTTCTTCTTGAAGCTCCACTTGGTCTCCCGCGAAAAAAAACTCGTCAAACATCTCGCCAGAAGAGGAAGGGAACGACTTGGTCGGCACGTCAGGAATGGAGACCGCTGGTTTGTCCATGTGTGAGGACCGATTCTAGAGGAAAGGGTTGGGGTTGCCTAGCGAGGCCGGACCCCCCGCCCTGCGCGTCCGGCAGCCTACCGGCTGATGCGCAGCGCGAACTGCGCCACGCGCGGGTCCGTCACTGTGCTTGTGATGCTGCCAAATGCGGCGGAGCCGAAGCTGCCATTTGGTTGCGCAAATGCGGGTGTGTTCGTCGCGTTGAAGAGCTCTGCGCGAAACTCGATCTGTGCCCGCTCGGGCAAGGAGAAGTGCTTCACCAGCGCGAGATCGAGATCGCGATACGCCGGCCCGCGTACCGGGTTGCGTGATGCATTGCCCAGCACGAAGCGTCCCGCTGTCTGAAAAGCGGACGTGTTGAAGAAGCGCTGTGGCGTGCGCTGGTTGGCGGGCAGGGAAGTACGCCCCTTGAGGAAAGGCCGCTGCAGCACGAACCCCGCGAACGCATTGTTGTTCGTCGTCTGCGTCACCGTCACCGGCGCGCCCGACTGCACGGTCACGATGCCGTTCAGGTCCCACCCACCCAGCACCGCCTCGGTCCATCCATGCGATGCGAAGCTGTGCCCACGGCCTGCAGGCAGCGAGTACACCGCACTCGCTGCAATCACATTCGGCGTGTCCCCGGTCGACGCATCCCGTTCCAGGTACGGCCGATACGTGTCTGCGGCGACCAGGCTGCTCGAGTTCGGCGACGACAGCACGGTCGACGAAAACACCGACGACGCATCGTCGATCAGCTTCGAATACGTGTAGCTGAACAGCAGCGTCAGCCCGTGGCTGGTGCGCTGCTCCACCTTCGCCTCGAGCGCGTTGTAGTTTGTAGTACCGCTGTTGTGACGATAAAGAGCGACATTCTGGAACCGCGGATACGGCTTCAGCAATTGCGCCTCCGCTACCGTCTTTCCGCCGATGGGGCTCGATGTCGGAAGCTGCCCGTAGTAAGGGTTCGGCACCTGCTTGGTCAGCGCATTGCCCAGCGTGAGCTGCTCTACCGTGAGCTGGTTCAGGTTCGCATCCGGAATCCCCACGTGCACGATGTGCGACCCCACATAGCCCACATCGAACGACAGGTTCTGCGTTAGCGAGTGCTGTACGGCCAGGTTCCACTGCTGCGAATAACCGGACCCAGCATGACGATCCACCGTGTACACACTCTGCCCCAGTCCCGCATCCGGCGTCAGCGGAATCGGATTCACGGTCGGCCCATGTGACAACGCAAATGCTGCATTGATGCTGTCCTGTGTGCGCTGCTGCACGTTCTGAATGAACGGAAACTGCGGCGTCGTGAACGGGGTTGTGATGCCCGACTGATCGATGAACACGACACCGTAGCCCGTCCGCACCACCGTCCTCGGCGTCAGCAGGTACGTCAACCCAAGGCGTGGCGCCACATTGGTGTAGTGCAGCTCGCGCGCCGCGTCGGGGTAGCCGTTCTGCCCCAGGTAGTCCAGCCGCTGTGTCGCCAGGTTGAACACCGCGCCCTGGTTGTTCTTCTCCGTCGACG
>NZ_JBMGJV010000069.1:0-10300 GCF_051025295.1 Candidatus Dedyshia acidiphila
CCCCCCTTGCGCGTCGCGTCGACGGCGGCTGCCACTGTCTCTGCACGGCCAACAGCCTCAAAGACCACATCCACGCCCCGCCTCTCGGTGCGTTGCAGGATGCACTCGGAGAGGGCGCTCTGCGCATTGTCGATCACCTCATCCGCTCCGAGAGAACGTGCCAGCTCGAGCCGCGTTGGATCGACATCAGCCACCATCACCAGCCGCGCTCCTGCGGCGCGTGCAGCCTGCGCGATCAGCAGCCCGATCATCCCTGCTCCGATCACCAGCACTGTCGCGCCGTGCGGCTCAACATCGCCCAACTCCACTGCATGAATCGCCACCGCCGCCGCCTCGAGCATGGCCGCATGCGCAAAGCTCAAGGACTCCGGCAGGCGATAGACAATGCGCTCGGGCACGACCACAAACTCGGCAAAGGCGCCGGCGCGGCGATAGTCGCCGCAGGAGACGCCGACCACCTCGCGGTGATTGCACAGATTCACTTCGCCGCGCGCGCAGTACTCGCAGCCGCCGCAGAAAACAGTGGAGTCGAAGGTGACGCGATCGCCAGCCCGGAACTGCTCAACACCTGGGCCGGCCGATTCGACAATGCCGGCAGCTTCGTGGCCCATCACGATCGGCGGAATCCGCCGGCCGGAGCTGCCGTCGTAGCCATGCACATCGCTCCCGCAGATGCCGCATGCCGCCACGCGGACCAGAACTTCGCCTGGGCCAGGGACAGGGGGCGCGAGCTCGGCAACGTGGAGCTGCCGGTAGGCAGAGAGGAGGAGCGCCTTCATCAGAAGATGGTCAGCATAGCAGCAGAAAGCCCCCGTCCGGGACGGGGGCTCTGATGTAAGGAGGGCACGGGCTAGGCGCTGAAGGACGAGCCGCAACCGCAGGTGCTCTTCACGTTGGGGTTCTCGAACTTGAAGCCGGCCGCCTCAAGCGTCTCGACGTAATCGACCACGCAGCCATTCAGGTACATCAGCGAGGTGGCGTCCACGAACACCTTCAGGTCGTCGAAGCGGAACACCTTGTCCATCATGCCTGCCTGGTTCTCAAACGACATGGAGTACTGGAAGCCGGAGCAGCCGCCGCCAACGACGCCGATACGCAGACCGGCGGGCAGCGGATCCTGTGTGGCCATGATCTCGCGCACCTTGGCGATGGCGCCGTCCGTCAGGATCACGGGGACCTGCTTCGGCGGGTTCACTGCATCTGTCAACGGCTGGGCGATGGTTGCCATGGGTTCTCCCTGATTCGATCTCTGTTCCCTATCTTAGTCCGCGGAGCAATGTCGGACAAGTTCCATCCGCGTTCGGCTCCTCTCAGAAGAGATGCACCAGAGATGACTCCCGTCGCACTCCGTCGCCTTACTTCGCCGTGACTTTGCTCTCGATCTTCGAGTACTGCTCGGAGGTCAGCAGCCCACGGCGGACCAGCGCATGCGCATTGCTCCATGGCCGGCCCTTCACGATGTCGTTGGCCTTGCTCACGCTGATGCCCGGCAGCATCGCCAGCCGCGCGGTGGACGCATGATTGATGTCCACTGGCTCCGTAATGGGATCGCCACCGGCCCCGTGCGAGCCGTCCTTGACGCCCTTCGCGATCGCATTCACCCCGTCCACTGCGTTGGCTGCGGCGACCTTCCCCTCCGCGGCCAGTTCTTTCGCGCCCTTGCGGACGTCGCGCGTCGCCTGGGCGCTTCGATCGCGCAGTTGCTCATCGTTCTGCTGGCTGCTGCGGTTCATGCAGCCGGCAAGCAGGCCTGCGCCCAGGAGGGCAGGCAGCAGGGCCGGCAGCAGAACGGGGCGAAGCATACGTTGGGTCATCATGGCAAAGAGCTCCATCCACAAAGAATCGTCGGCAGACGTTGGATGAGCCCACCCGCGGAATAGCTGGCTAGCCAGGGTGCCCAAACTCGCTCCTCATGGCGTGTCGGAGGCAGAATATTGCACTTTTCGCTTGCGTCCGGTGCAAACGGAGGACTAGCGTTCGCAGCAGAACGGCCCCTCTGCCCCCAGAGACCGGCCCGGCTCATGCAGCGCCGCACCTGATCAGTGACAGGTCGGCACCCTGGCTTCGGTACTGGGACCGCTCGCGGTTTCTCAACCGGAGGTGCTGTGTGTCCTACCTTACCATCGTCTTCATTGTCTGGGCCTTGGCAGCAACGGGGCTTCTCGTGCTGCTCGCCTATCGCTCCACCCTCACTCGCTACGAGGAAGACTGCCTCTTTATCGGTGACTGCAATAATCATCAACAGCAGGAGCAGGAGCGCATCCTGGCACGCGTACGCAAGGTGCAGCCGGCGGTCAAGGCCATGGTCGTGACCACCTGCATCATGTCGGCCGCGCTGCTGGGCGTGTTTGTCTACCAGCTGATCGCGCAGTTGAACTCGCCGGGCAGCTAGCCGCCCGGGCGCTAGGAGGACGGCGGCTTCGGCCGGGGAGACTCCTCGTCGCTCTCGTTCGATGGCGTGCTCTGCTGCACCGTCACCAGGCGGATGCTCGCCTTTGCGACGACGTCCACATCGGCCGTGCGGCTCAGGCGAAAGACGCTGCGCACCGGAACCCGCATGCCCCAGTCCGCGTACGGGATCGAAAAGTGGCTGGTGGCTGTCAGCGTCTCCCCCTGGCGAACCAGGTGCACACGCATCTGGAAGGCGTGATCCGCGCCGTGGATGTTCAGGATGCCGTCGGCCATCACGTCGGAGCTGCCGTCTTTGAGCGGCACCTGCCCACGCATGTGCTCCGCGTGGAAGAAGATGGCCGGATAGCGCTTGGTCTCGAGCACTTCGTCTTCCATCAGGCGCTGATCTGCGCGATTCGCGGTCTTCCCTGCCGTCGCATCGACCAGCAGCTCTCCCTGGGCCAGCGTCGAGTCGGGATCGACCGCCAGCGCGCCTCCCTTCAGCGCAAAGGTGCCGCGCACGTCGCGCATCAGGCTGCTCACACGAAAGCGGATCTTCGTGAATGCGGGATCGAAGTGGATTTCCAGGTTCCGCGTCGCGGCAGCGTGAGGCGACGCCTGTGGCGCGTTTGACTGCGCAGCGCAAGGCACGACCGTCAACAGAACAGAGACGCACGCGGAAGCCGCGGCAGAGGAAAGACGCATCCGGTTTTCTAGCCCCCTCACATGATCAAGGGACGAAGATGCGCCCGCCCGGAGTGGGGTTGGGTTTGCCTGAAAGCAGCGCGCGCTTACTCAGCCAGCGCAAGCTGGTGCCGGACATCGGCGCCGCGCACCCAAAAGATGACATCGGTCGCAATATTGGTCGCGTGATCCGCAATTCGCTCCAGATTGCGAGCCGTGATGACCGCGTTCAACGCCTGCAGGCTGATGTTCGGGGTGCTCTGCATGACCTGGATGAGATCGCGGTGGGCGGCCCGGTTCATGTGGTCGATGTCGTCATCCATCTCGCGCACTGTCTCGGCCAGCACGGCATCGGCCTCGATCAGCGACTGCACGGCCCGCCGCATCATGTCGGTCGCGTGGGCGCCCATGGCACCGATGTCGACCGGCAATTGCGTGACCGCGTCCACACGCAACATCTCCTCAGCCCGGCGGGCGATGCTCATCGACTGATCCCCGATCCGCTCGAGGTCGGCGTTGATCTTGATCACCGAGAGGATGAACCGCAGGTCGATGGCCATCGGCTGCTCTTTGGCCAGCAGCTCATACGCCATCTCGTCCACGTCGCGCTGCGCCGAGTTGATGGCGCGCTCGTTCTCCCGGACAAAGGTCACCAGACGCACGTCCCGTTCCAGGTACGCATCCACGGCGTACTCTGCCGCCTGTTGCGACAAAGCCGCCATTGCCAGCAACTTATCCTTCAGTTGCTCAAGCTGTAGATGAAAATGGATGCGTGGCACCGACGACACCTCGTATCAGGCAATTGTGCAATGGTTGCACCCCCCGCGCGCATAAAAATCTGTGCATCTTTCGGGGAGGACTTTTGTCGAGCAAAGAAGCGCCGCGATTGTGGCGACGACACGGGCAGGAGCGGTTTCTCAGGCGAACCGGGCGCGCGCCTGGCGCGTCGCTTCGTAGATCTGGTCGAACGAGTCGACGGCGTACACGACCTTCTGCATCTCCGAGATGTTGAAGTCCCGGTCAAGCACCTCGTCCAGGTCGAAGTTGCGAATCTCCGGGCCGCCGGAGAGCACGTAATTCGACTCGCCGTGCGAGGAGATCAGCCCGGAGCCGTAGAGCTTGATCTTACCGTTCTGCCGGATCACGCCAAATTCGACCGTGAACCAGAACAACCGCGCCATCCGGTCCAGGTGATCCTGTTCCGTCAGGCTGGCGCAGACCTGTCCGTAGTTCTGCAGGAAGTCCGCGAACACTGGATGCGCGTGCATCGGCACATGGCCGAACACGTCGTGGAAGATGTCCGGCTCCGGCGTGTACTCGAGTGACTCGCGCGTGCGCAGCGTAATCGTGGTCGGAAAGCGCCGGGCGGCGATCATCTCGAAGAACGCCGGGCCCGGCAGATAGCCTGAAACCGGGGTCGCGTTCCAGCCCGTGCGCGGCGCAAGCAGGCCGTTCACGTGCGTCAGGTCGGGGATTACATCCTGCCGCAGGCCGATGTTGTGGAAGCCGTCCAGATATTCCTGGCATGCGTGCTCCTCAAGCTGCGGCATGCGCCGCCCTACCAGCTCCGCCCAGACTGCGTGCTGATCCTCGGTATATCGGCTCCAGTCCTGCTGGACCAGGTACGACGAGGCAAGCGGCAGGCTTACGGAAGCAGTGGTAGTGGCCATGGGGAGGGCTCCTTCTCTACACAATAGACGGTTCGGTCGCAAAAGGTGAGATGTCTGTGTGGCCACCACGTGAGCGGCCACGCTTGATGCCGGCGGTAGTATTGCCGCTGCCGGTTCTGCAGTCCTCTCGGGCGAACGAGGTGAGAGCTTTGGAGAAGCGCGAAGCCGTACTGCTGGCAAGCCGAGTGTTGGCCTTCATTCAGTTCATGGCCGCGGCCCAGGAAGCGCTCTACATTCCTGGTAAGTTCATGTGGCTGCTCCACTACGCGCGCACAGCAACCTTGCCAGGCATGTCCACTACACTGCAGACCCAGGGCATCGATCTGCTCATGCTCTTGCTCCGAACAGCCCTCCTGTGTGCGGCAGGAGTGTTGCTGATTCGTTGCGGTCCCCGGATCTCGCGATTCCTTCTTCCCGCCCTCCCCGTGGACGAGAGCGAGAGAAGCGCATGAGCTTTGGCTCTGCTGGCTAGGCGCATCTGACGCGGTATATCGTGTTGGGTTGCAAGCTGCGCAGCGGGCCGCGTGCCTGCGCCAGCCGCCGAGGAGGGCACCGCGATGGCAACCATGGTCACACCCGAGGCTCAGACCAGGCAGGACTTCCTGCCGCTGAATGGTACCGACTACGTGGAGTATTACGTTGGCAATGCGCGGCAGGCCTCGTACTACTACCGGCTCGCGTTCGGCCACAAACTGGTCGCCTATGCCGGCCCGGAGACAGGTCAGCGCGACCGCGCCTCCTACGTGCTGATGCAGGGGAAGGTGCGGATCGTGCTCACGACGCCGCTCCGGCCGGACGATGCAATCGCCGATCACATCCACCGTCACGGCGATGGCGTGAAGGACGTGGCGCTCTGGGTCGATGATGCCCGCTCCGCCTGGGAGGAGACGACGAAGCGCGGCGCGCGCAGCGTGCGTGAGCCATTCGAGCAGCGCGACGAGCACGGCGTCGTCGTCATGGCGTCGATCGCCACCTACGGCGAAACCATCCACACCTTTGTCGAGCGCCGCAACTACAACGGCCCCTTCCTGCCGGGCTATCGCGCTACGCCCGAAGACACGCTCGCCCGCCCCGTGGGCCTGCTGCACATCGACCACATGGTGGGCAACGTGGGCTGGAATGAGATGAACCAGTTCGTCAACTTCTACCGCGATGTAATGGGCTTCGGCCTGTACCAGCACTTCGACGACTCCGACATCTCGACCGAGTACTCCGCCCTGATGTCGAAGGTGATGGCGAACGGCAACGGCCGCGTGAAGTTTCCCATCAACGAGCCGGCCGAGGGGCGCAGGAAGTCGCAGATCGAGGAGTATCTCGAGTTCTACGGCGGTCCCGGCGTGCAGCACCTCGCACTCGCCACCGACGACATCCTCGCCACGGTCGCGCAGTTGCAGAAGCAAGGCATCGAGTTCCTCAAGGTGCCGCACAGCTACTACAGCAGCCTGCAGGAGCGCGTTGGCAAGATCGACGAGCCGGTCGACGAACTCGAAAAGCTCGGCATCCTGGTTGATCGCGATGACGAAGGCTACATGCTGCAGATCTTCACCCGTCCCGTCGAGGACCGGCCCACGCTGTTCTACGAGATCATCCAGCGCAAGGGCAGCCGCTCATTCGGCAAAGGCAACTTTAAGGCGCTGTTCGAGGCCATCGAGCGCGAGCAGGCGGAGCGCGGCAACCTCTGATCCGGATGCGGGCGCAGCACACCAGAGGCGGCCCACGAGTCCGCCTCTTGCTGTTTCCCCTGTTTGCTTCACAGGCAGGCGGGCTGTCTAATCGGAGCATGCGCAGCTTCGATCCCGCCGCCGAATCCGTCCAGAACGTCTACAAGCTGATGATCGGCGCGATCGTGCCGCGGCCGATCGCGTTCGTCTCGTCGATGGACGATCGCGGCGTATTGAACCTTGCGCCGTTTAGCTATTTCACTGCCGTTTCGGCCAATCCGCCAGTCGTGCTCTTCTGCCCCACTGTGCGCAAGGAGGACCCGGCGCGCGGACTCTCCACCCACAAAGACACGCTGCGCAACATCGTGGCCACGCGCGAATTCGTTATCAACATCGTGACAGAAGAGATCGCGGCGAAGATGAACACGACGGCCGCCCAGGTGCCGCCCGAGGTCGATGAGTTCGCGCTGGCTGGACTGACACCGCTCGCGAGCGAGCTGGTCCGGCCGCCGCGCGTGGCCGAGAGCCCGGTCCACATGGAGTGCCGCCTGCGCCAGATCGTCGAAGTCAGTGACGAGCCGGGCGGCGGAGCCGTCGTCCTTGGCACCGTGCTGCGCTTCCACATCGCGCCCGAACTGGTGGAGGACTACCGCATTGATGCGGACAAGCTGGCCGCCATCGGTCGCATGGGCGGTCCGACCTACGTGCGCACCCGCGATCGCTTTGAGCTGGATCGACCAAGCTAGCGCGCTCTGACCGGGCCGGCCGGATGCTGCACAATAAGAGCACCCGACCCGGCCAAGAGGAAGCCCTTGCGACTGTTCGAATACCTCGTCGAAATGTTCATCCAGGGCTTTGGCATCACGCGCCCCAGCGAGGCTCAGCGCCGCCGCGTCACTCTCCTGCTTGGGGGTGTGCTGTTCAGTGCGGTTCTGCTGGTGGTGATGATCGCGATTGGCATGGCGGTCTACCTCCATCACGCCCGTTAACGTTGATCCTGCGCAACGCAGTACCGTCTCTTCGGCGATTGTTCCACTTGGTGTGACGTGTCTGAAGCCAGCCCGGAGTAGCATGCAGCGCTGGAGGGACCGTTCGTGAAAAAAGCACTTTGGATCACTTTCCTTGTCGCCCTGATGGCCACGTTAACCCCGGCCGCGAAGGCGCAGCAGAACCTCACCTGCTCATCGGACAACGGCAAGCGCAACTACTGTTCCGCGGACACGCGCGGTGGCGTTGACGTGATCGCTTAAGACCAGGCGTAGCGCAATGGCCGTTACTCGGTCATCGATTGACTCTCAAGGGCAGCCATCAGGATTTCCTCATCCGTTCTGCCATGGTTCTCGCCGCCTCCCGCGAAGAACGCCGGCACGTCTTCGGGGAAGGTGTTTAACATTCGCGGAGTCCTTGCCGCGGTCGAGCAGTGGAGGGATTCTCTCGCGCACAGCTCTCTTCGGGGCTGATCCGATGCAATGGCCAGCGCACAAAGGCAGCTACTGAGTTGAGCTCGACGCGCCTTCCCCTTTCCGAACAGTAGCCGTGATTCCTGGGCTGAATCTCGACGAAACTGCTGTCATCCGCCAGAACCTCGACGTGTGTTCCAGTCGTCGTTCCATTTCAGACAGAGCACCACCTTTGTGTCCGTTACGATCGAACGAACTTGTGTAATCTCTACAGGCACTATGGTGTAGATTCGTCACTGTTGCGGAAGCTTGTGCAAAGGAGAGAACCTGCACCGCCATGAGATGGTCAATCGAGAGCGACGGGGGCATGGAGGAGCTACACCAGCTTCGCACCATGCGGGGAAAAAACTACGGCACCTTGGCGCAAGATCGCTTCGGCAAGTTATACGTGGTTAAGGAATTGGATGCCCGCACCTCTGGCAATCTGCTGTTCAATGAGGCTTTCGGATCGGAACTAGGCAGGGCTTTGCATTTACCTTTCCCTGCATGGCGAGAAGTCTGGTCCTTCGAAGCGTGTTCGAGGGAACTCAAAATGTTCGCATCGGAAGTCTCTTCTCAGCAGACTCGTGAGTTTCTGCCTGGAGACTGGCTCGAGCGCATACCTAATCAAAGCGCTGCTCACAAATGCCTGTTGTTTGACCTCTGGTGCAACCACTTGGACACAAGGCAAGCCATCTTCCACCGCATCGACGATCGCAGCTTTTGGCTCGAGTTCATCGACCATGACTGTCTCTTCGGCGCGGAGGGGAATGCCAGCATCAAGCAGCGCGTGGCACGGACGAGATACTTCGATATCCGCTTGTATAAATGTCCTTTGGCCTTGATTGAGCTACAGCTAATCGCGATCTGCAAGAGGATCGAGACTCTCCTTGCGACAAACGGGCTTCGAAAGCTCGCCGCCTCAATCGATCCGCAGTGGGGTACTCCCGCTCACCGGGATCGTGTTTTTAGTGATCTCGAGCGGCGATCGGGGCATTTGCAGCAATACAAGGCGTACCTGAGAGAGTACTTCGCGCTCTGTTGCCCTCCGCCGGCATGCGAGGCGCGGCGAATGGCGATCTTCCCCGGAGCGGTGCTCAATTACCTCACTTCAGCAGTTCTTGGATGATGGCGATTCCGGCCTCGTCACATTCGCCCGTCTGGAATGTCCGGATCGGGCCGACAGACAACTCCGAGATCGGCCCGATGCCCCAGGAAGCCAGTGCTCCGTTCATGTCTTCCACGCACGCCTGTATATAAATTTTGTCCGTGTCGGACAGCCCCGCCTGCCAGGTCTGATTCCAGATGAAGTGTGGAGCTCCCGCTTGTGGATTCATGGGAAGCAACACCGCCAGGAAAGGACGCTGGCCGGCAGCTTCGATGCAGCTGGACCAACTCAAGACGGCGTACTGGAATTGCTTCGTCATGTGCTGCACTAAATCCGTGTGACGTGACCCTTCTGAGGACAAGCACGTAATTAACAATCCCCAACGATGTCGATGTGGTGCCGGAACAGCTCCCCTGTACGGGCGTTCTCACGAGCAATGTAGCACTTGGCATCGTCGCTCCAAAGCTGAATTCGCCGAGGGCGCCTCCTTGGAGGTTCGATCCGATCCGGAAAGTCTCATTCGGCATCGGGAATGGACTCAGGAGCGATGTTCAGATGCAGTTCAAGGCAACTTTCGGCGTGTTTAGGCGCATAAACTTCCGAAGATCTTCGCGCGTTCAATCTCGCTGGTACCGCTCCATGGCTCGACGGCCCCGAGGTCCGGTCCGATTTGCTCATCAGTGGTGCGGCGGCGGCTCAGAGGGCATGCATATTCTCGCTGTGCTTCTTGACGGGCCTACTTGCAAACCTCCACATACGCCCAAGGCTGAGCAAGTCTGACACTCAGGTGGATACGTTCTTCCTAAGGATATATTTGTGCGTGCATAGGGCCATAGGGATTGACTCAGGAGCACCAGAGTCATCTCGCTATATGTTCTAGTTTGTCCTTCAGTGCGCGTTTCTGCGATGCCCCCTTCCGGCCGACCGCGACAATTGTTAGGCTTATGACTTAAGAGGAGAGAGCGTGGGGAGATTGGGTGCCGTAATAAAGCAGTTCAGGTCTACGGGGCCGGAGGCATCTGTGCCCTTGCACTGGGTTCTCCGAACGGGAAGCCGCCTCGACAGACGCTTCAAATCATCTGCGAAGTACGCGATTGGGCTCCACGGCGTATATACCCGCCTCGACTACGAGGGCGAGACGTATCTTTGGCCACGCAACTCAAACACAGATACTCTGCTTATGCTCATCTCAGAGTTCACAAATCCACATCACCCGCATCTTTACCTCTTTGGTCCAACCCAACTTCGCCCTGACGACGTAGTTCTGGATATCGGTGCCTGCGAGGGGGCTTTCGCCGCGCGTGTGACGGGAAGAGTGAAGCGCGTTATCGCCGTCGAGCCCTCTCG
>NZ_JBMGJV010000070.1:0-9145 GCF_051025295.1 Candidatus Dedyshia acidiphila
GGGGGGGTGGGTACCCAGATGCTGGAGTTGGAGCAGCACATTCTGCTCGACCAGCAGGTGGGTGAGCTGGTCCCCCTCCGCCTCCGGGTACTTTGCGCGGACCACACTCAGGGCGGCATGGGCGTTGCGCAGCCAGCTCTGGACCGTGGGCATCGTCGACAGACGAGCTGCTTCGGGATCCCGAAGCGCCTTCATCGCGCCGCAGTCGCTGTGCCCGCAGACCAGGATGTCGGTCACCTTGAGTGCTGTGACGGCGTATTCGACCACAGCCGAAACGCCACCCATCATCTCGCCATAGGCTGGCACGATGTTGCCGATGTTGCGGCAGATAAAGAGGTCGCCGGGATCAGCACGGGTGATCAGCGAGGGGTCGATGCGGCTGTCTGCGCAGGTGATGAAGAGCACCTGTGGGTTCTGCTGATTCCTGAGCGAATCGAAGAGCTCCCGGTGCTCCGGGTAGACCTCAGTGCTGAACTGCAGAAAGCCTTCGAGCACCTTGGCCATGCCGTCTGTGATTGCCATGCCGCTCCTCCGTCCGAACACGAACGTTTCAGTATCGCGTGAGCCGGGCGGAATGCCAACGGCTTCCCTGCGGGCGCGCGGTTGCGTACGCTCCTGTCATGCACTGTGCGCTTCGCCTGCTGGCTGGTCTCCCGCTGCTCGTCTCCCCTGCTCTGTTCGCTCAATCGGCTTCGACCCTCGATCCTGCAGCGGCGGCCCGCGCGGACCAGGCCGTTGCGTCGGTGCTTGCCACGACCGGGATTCCAAGCGCCTCAATCGGCCTCGTGCGCAACGGCCAGATTGTCTACCTGCATGCGTATGGAAAGGCGCGGCTGGAGCCCACGCTGCCCGCAACGCCGCAGATGCAGTACTCCGTGGGCTCGGTGAGCAAGCAGTTCACGGCGGCGCTGATCCTGCTGCTGGCAGAAGACGGCAAGCTGAGGCTCGACGATCCGGTGGCGAAGTATCTGCCGCGGCTGGCGCGCGCAAACGAGGTGACCATCCGCGAGCTGCTCTCGATGACCGCGGGTTACCAGGACTTCTGGCCCGAAGACTACGTGATGACCAGCATGATGCCGCCGACCACGGCCGATCACATCCTGGACGTCTGGGGCACGAAGGCGCTCGACTTCGATCCCGGGACACAGTGGCAGTACTCGAACACAAATTACGTGATCGCCGGGCGAATCGCCGAGATCGCGGGCGGCCAGCCGCTCGTCGCACAGTTGCGCGCACGCATCTTCGACCGGCTCGGCATGACGGGCGTGCTCGATCAGGATGCCAGCCACCTGCCGCCGACCGACCCGACCGGCTACTACCAGCATGCGCTGGGGCCCCTGCGGCCAGCGCCGCTTGAGGGCTCAGGCTGGATGTTCGCCGCTGGCGAACTGGCGATGTCGCCGCACGATCTCGCTCTCTGGAACATCAGCGTGATGGATCGTTCGCTGCTCAAGCCGGCGTCGTACAACGCGATGTTCACGGAGGTGAAGCTGAAAAATGGTGCCGGCACCGGTTACGGATTGGGAGTGCAGGTGGGCGAGCGCAATGGCCAGCGCGTGATCTCGCACAGCGGCGAGGTGTCCGGCTTTGTTTCGCAGAACACAGTTTACCCGGATAGCAAAGCCGCTGTGACGGTGCTGACCAACATTGACGCATCGAGCGCTGCATCGACCATCGCGCGCGCACTCGCGCCGGTAGTGCTTGACAGCGGCACGGCGAGCAGCGCGGCAAGTGACGCGGCCACCGCACGCGCAGAGCGGGTTCTCACCGGACTGCAGCATGGCGAACTGGACCGCAGTGGATTGACCAAGCTGTGCAACGACTACTTCACGCCCGAGGCGGTGCAGGATTTTCAGCAGAGCCTGGCGCCGCTTGGCTCGCCGCGCAGCTTTCGCCAGGTGAGCGAATCGCCTCGCGGCGGAATGATCTTCCGGGCCTACCGCGTGCAGTTTGCCGACTGCGTACTCATGGTGACGACCTACGAGGAGCCGGATGGCAAGCTCGAGCAGTACCTGGTGTTTCCCGTAGGAGACCCGGCCTCCTGACCCTGCTTGCCGCTCGAGGAGCCGTGTGCGAGACTGCGAATGGCACAGCAGGCGGTGCCGCTACCAGCGGGCACACAACGCCTCAGCAGCCCGGGCCGGGATGGCGGAACTGGCAGACGCAGCGGACTCAAAATCCGCCGAGGGCAACCTCGTGGGGGTTCGACCCCCCCTCCCGGCACCAAGATTACAAGGAACTTATAGCGAAAATGACCTTTCCGATGCGAGAGGTCATTTTCATTTGTGGCTGTTCTGATGGCTGTTCGTTTCTACGAAGTAGCCGAATGGCGTTGTGAGCGCTCTGATCTGCAATGGATTGCAGAGAGTGACATTCCCCGGACTTCCGGAACTTAGCCGAGGTCGGATCGGCGTCAAGGCCGCGCATCCGCGCGCTTCGCGGTCGTAGAGCCTTGAACCCGACTCCTGAACCTCGGCAGTTCATCTCAACATCCGGGGAATGCATCAAGAAGCAACTGCCTACTTCGCGCCAGACGCGATCCGCTCCACCATTGACAGCCGATGCGCTGGAGACAGATGGCTATACCGAGCCGACATTGTGATCGTCTTGTGGCCAGCAGCCTCCTGAATCTCCTTGATGCTCGCTCCAGCCCTCGCCAGCCAGGAGCAAAACGTGTGGCGATTGCAGTGCCAGACATACTCGCTGCCAGCATCTTCAAGGCACGGCTGGAACCACGAACGGGGTCAGGAAGCGCAGGCGACCTGACTGGCGGAGGTGCTGACGAGATGCCTGCATATTGTGTGATACCGATCAGCGGATGAAACGCAAGCCAGAGAACCGCTCAGCGCTGAACTTCGTAGCTATTCGCTTCTACCGTAGTTGCCGCGTGGCCAAGGAGGCAAGGCTCTCACGCGCCGTATAGACCGCAGCCCCCAACAGCACGACATCCTTGATCAGAAACTGCCCAACCGCTCCTGAAAGCGCGGGAAAGCCGCCTAGGCTTGGCTCCCAGCCCGGCGTGGTTACGAGAAAGCTCAGTGTCGTCACAAACGTCAAGATCGCGATCAGACTGCCAATCAGCCCGAGCCGTGGAAACAGCCGTCCTGCCACTAGGAAGACAGCCGTCGTGATCTCAGTGACACCGATGACATTTGCCAACCCCTGAACGCCGAGTGCGGTTAACAAGGGCCGCAGAAACGGGCTGTTGGCTTCCAAGCCCATGATCCCATGAGCTTCATACGGGGTGAATTTCATGCCGCCGATCCAGAGCAGGATCAAGACAAGTCCGTAGCGCAGCAGAATATGTTCTGCCGATGTCATAACACTTAGGAGAGGCGGCATAGCCTGTGAGGAGCTTTCGCGTTCTGTAGACGCTGCTGAGTAGGTCACGTCGTTATCTACCTTCCTATAAGTTGATGATGTTTCTTATTACTGACTTCCGCCAACACACTCGACTGCGACAGGACCAGGTCCACTCGCCTGATCGATGAGTCTGGTTATGTGCGGCTCAGACACTGCTTCTATTCGCGGGCACGCTGATTCTTCGCCCTCGCGATCGGAACAGGCGGGATGATGCGCAAGCAGCGTACAGATTGCCTTCGTTCCGATGGTCTACCCTTTTATATGGCTCTCGCCTGGTCCGGCAGAGTAGAGCTTTTCTGAGCGAGATATCGGTGAATGTCCGAGATCACGACCGAGCCTTCGCCCACGGCGGATGCGACTCGCTTCACCGAAGATGCTCTCACGTCTCCGACAGCATAGAGGCCGGCAACATTGGTGGCATACGGTGTGCTGTCGAACCCAATGCTCCCGCCCGTGGGAACAAAACCCTTGGCATCGAGCTTGACTGTGCCGTACAGCCACCCGGAGTTTGGCTCCGCTCCGATCATGACAAAGACCCTGGAGATGCGCTTTCTCATGGACTCGCCAGTTTTGCGGTTTTGCCAGGTAACCACCTCAAGGGTGCTCTCACCTTCGAGCCCGACTATCTCACTATCCGCGTAGAGCGTGATGTGTGGTGAGCCCTCGATCCGCGCGATCAGATATTTCGACATGGAGTTCGCGAGAGAAGTACCACGGATGATGTGGTGGACGTGCTTTGCAAATCCCGAAAGGAAGACCGAAGCCTGTCCGGCCGAGTTCCCTCCTCCGACGACGATGATCTCTGCCTCACGACATAGTAGAGACTCCATTGCAGTCGCGGCGTAGTAGAGTCCCCTGTTTTCGAACTCGACGTGGCTCTTCACATTCAGTCGCCTGTATCGCGCTCCGCTTGCGATCACAACAGAACGCGCGCAAACAGCCGCACCGCCAGCAAGCGTCAGTCGATGCATGCCACCCGCTTGTGCCGCACTGACAACGTCCCTGGAGATGGCGAACTGAACACCGAACTTAAGAGACTGAAGGTGCCCTCGGCTGGCCAGTTGCGCCCCTGATATCCCAGTTGGAAATCCGAGATAGTTCTCTATTTTCGAGCTGGTACCTGCTTGCCCTCCGGGAGCAGTTCCCTCGATCACGATCGTCGCCAGGCCTTCGGAAGCCGCATACACGGCCGCCGCAAGCCCCGCAGGACCAGCTCCGACGACCGCGAGGTCATAGATCGTGTGGGGTTCAGGACACTCGGTAATCCCAAGTTCATCGGCGAGATGGGTTATGTTCGGGCGAACCAACAGACGACCGTCGAGCAGTTGGACCGCCGGCGTCTGCGCCCGAGCGGCACCCGCCCCAAGCGCAACGGGTGTTTGCATGGTCTCGATCCGATGCGGGTAGTAATTGCGAATCAGGAAGCGACGGAGGTCGAGCAAGTCCGGATCACTCTCGAGCCCTCGAAGGACGACCCCGGTGGAAGGATCGCCCGTGATGCCAATGCGGCGCCATATGCAAGCGGCTACTACGATATTGGCGATATCGCCCTCGGCACGCATCAGTGTGCGTAGGTTCTTGCGGGAGATTCGCAGAAGATGAGTCGTCCTGGTCGCTCGTGCTTCTGCCACGGACCTTTGCGAGTTCAAAAGGTTCAACTCGCCAGTAAACTCACCAGCACCCAGCAGGCGGAAGAGCTTCCACCCACCACCCTCCACGGGCAATCGGCTCTCAATCTCGCCTGAAAGAACAATGAGCATGTCTGTATCTCGATCACCATACGAGTACAGGCAAGTGTCCGGCGGGACAGACTCCTCCTGTCCATAGGGCCGGAGTCTCTCGAGGATGTCCTCACTCAACCGGGGAAACGCTAGATCGCCACGAAACGCAAGATCCGCGTTCGACAAGGTAGGACGTGGAGGTGATGCAGCCTCGGCTACTGCACTGATCTCCTTGTCGGGCTCATTCATGTTTCGTGGCCTCTCAGATCGTTCCACTGCTTATGGTCCGGATCCCGTCAGGAGTGGCGGGAGAACTGGAGTTCCCAGCCTCAAGTCACGACACCACGGAGTGTCGAAGACAGCAGCCCAGCAGGAGTCCGCTTTGATGGTCGAGGCATTGACGACCGTGACTTAGTGCTTATGCCGCCATCGGGACAGTCATTCGCAACTGTAGGGCTGAGTTCCTACTCAGACAAGTTCGAAGTCTTTACGTGGTAATTGAGAAATCTTGACGAATACGTCGGCTGCCCTCGTACTCGTCAGAGCGGGCACGCTCGCGTGAACTCACCCGGGCGCCGGCGCAGCTTCGACTCCATAGAGCGGGCGACTCATCACCCGGGCCAGTATTTACGCCACTAGGCGGCCTCTCGCCCTTGGGAGCGCAGATACGCAGCCACTAACTCCTCTGTAATCTCCGCGAATCGCAGAGCATTGGGAGTCCGAAGGTGGCGTCGACGATGAAGAACGACCGAGATATTTCCCAGTGGCGGCAGGTCCAGTTCGATGGTCTGCACGTTCGCCGGCAGTCCGAGCTCGGCTCGCGTGGTCAGCCCTAGTCCCGCACTCACAGCAGCCCATATGCCGGTCAGGCTCGGGCTCGTCATCGCAACGCGCCAAGGACGGCCAGCACTTTCCAGCGCTTCCAGCCCTGGTGTTTGGCATCCGCACGGAGGGCTGAAGAGAGCCATCGGTAGCGGCTGCTGTGGACGATCCTTGAAGCTGGGGCTTGCGATCCAGTGCAAGGGCAGCTCGCTCAACAGGTGAGCGCTCTTCTTCTGTGCGCCCCCCAAGGTCAATGCAAGGTCGAGATCGCCGGTTTCGATCTTTTGTATCAATACCTGCCCGAGGTCCACCGTCGCCTCAAGCTTCACAAGAGGATAGAGCGCACCGAATCGTGCGAGTACCAGAGGCAGAATCGTCGCCACGAAATCCTGGCCGAAGCCGATTCGGATGCCACCCGAGAGGGACGATCCGCGAAGCGTATCGATCATCTCGTCATTCAGTTCCAGCACTCTCCGGGCGTATCGGAGAGCAATCTCTCCCTGTTCCGTGAGGACCGTCTTGCGGCCCTGCTTCTGAAAGAGCGGCACTCCAACCTCTTCCTGCAGCCGCTTCATCTGCAAACTGATAGCCGAGGGCGTGCGCCCGAGGCGCTCCGCCGCACGGCCAAAACCGCCGAGGTCTTGGGCCACCACTAACGTGCGAAGGCTGTCCAGACTCAGGTTGTTGAGAAGCATAGTTTAGATACTCTCACCGATCGTCTTAGAACTTCTCGCTTTTCCTGATCTCTCGGCGTTCGTATGCTCCATCGTAACGCGCCAGTGAGTCAGAGTGTGATCTGCCCGGTTACCCGAAACGGCTCCATGCCGATCTCTCAGATCCCGGTGTGTTCCTTTACCGCCTGCCGGCTGACTCAGCCAGACGAGACCAATGAACAAATATCCTTCCAACGCTACAGTTGTTCTAGTGCATGCCGCATGGGCGGATGCAACGTCGTGGTCTGCGGTCATAGGTCCGCTACTGGAGGCGGGTTTGAAGGTTATATCCGCCCAGATCCCAATGACCTCTTTGTCCGACGATGTGGCTGCTCTGAGAATGGCCCTGGAAAGGGCTGGTGCGGGCCCCATCCTGCTCGTGTCTCACTCCTACTCTGGTGGAGTCATAACCGCCCTCGAACATGACAGCCGCATTCGAGGCCTGGCCTATGTGGCAGCCATGCCACCTGCAGAAGGAGAAACAGTCGGAGACCTGTTCTTTCGAGAGCCTCCACACGAAAAGGCGCCCCATCTGGAGCCCGACCGCCATGGCCTGTTGTGGATGTCGGAGGAGGGAATGAGAAACGCGGTCGCTCACCGGGCCACGCCGGAGCAAAGCGCAATCATGACAGCCACACAAAGAGCGATAGCGATTAAGTGTCTCGGCGAGGCGATACAGACGCCAGCATGGAGAACGACACCGTCATGGTTTTTGTTAGCCGAGGACGATCGCATGTTCAGCCCGAAAACACAACGTTTCGTGGCCGATCGTATGGGCTCGGTGGTCCGTTCGCACGATGTAGATCACGCTCCCCAGATTTCCTCGCCCTCCACTGTCGTCGACTTCGTGCTGGCCGCGGCCAGCGCCTTGCTCTGACCTCCAGGTTGCGGCACACACTTTCAGCGAAACTGTATCCCCACCGTCCTATGACTCTCCATCAATGACCAAGATGTGGAGTGGCTGAGGGGACTCTCACGTTCCCGCCGTCGACTCACACCTTCCTAGCCCCGTCGATAAGGAACAACGGTATATGCGAAAACTCATTTTTAATTCCGCAACCATCGCGCTCGGCTGCCTGTCGGCAGGCATGCACGGGAACGCCCAAATGCGCACACCAACTAGACCGACTGAACGGATTACAGGCGACAAGATCTCAAGAATGCCAAGCTCCAAGGCCACCCCTGAGATACTGGCCGCTGCAAAGGCTGCCGCACCGACGCCAGCGGCCACGACCGATGGCCTGCCGGTCGGTGGTGATGGCCCGTCAGCAGGTCCGCTGGGAGACGGGCCCGGATGTAATCTCTTCCCGGCTCCCGGGTCCACCGGAGCCAGCGTGCCACTGTCGTACTTCGGGCCGCCGCCGTCGGCCAGCAACCCCAGTCTAGTAGGACCCTATCAGTTGCTGCAGTCCGGACAGGTTGACATCACAAACGGTACGCTGACTTTGCCTCTGTATGAGGGGTACATGAAGAAGGGTCACGTGCCAGTCTGGTACGTTCTTACGGATGTAGACGATCAGGAAGTCGCGACCCAACTGGGCCTGAATTTCTCAGCCAAGCTGACCAATGCAGGTCCGGGAGCCCGCACCGCAAACTTCGATGACAACGGCGATCTGATTTTCGACGCTGGCAAGGTGAACTTTGCGCCGCATCGGGAGCTGGTCCCGGGATCGGAAGCGAACCCTTATCCCCCTTCTGTTGCCAAACCAGGAGCGGTGGGTGATGCGAACTACAGTCCCCTTGTCCAAGTGAGAAATGCGGGAGGAATCATCTACAACGCGTCGATTGTGGCGTTCGGAAACCAACCGAATCAGATCGATTTCCCGAACGGCCACGTGGACCACACCAAGGTGCACGATCAGGTCCTCGCCATCGATCCTTATAACCAGACGGTCACCCTGCAGTTGGTGAATGGCTTTAGCTTCGGACGCCCGCTTTGGTACATTTCGCTGGACGCGAGCGTGCCGGCAGTAGCAGCAATCGAAGGGAATACCTATGCGCCATTGATGGCACATCTTCACACAGGCGGTGATGATAGCTTCAGCAGTCCAGTGGAGCGCATTTTCATCGCGACGAACGGGCCAAGAGGATGCACCAATCCAAAGAGGCAAGGGCTCGATGCAGCACTACTGGATGACCATCGGCCAAACAATACCTTCGGCGGCATCCCAACCATCGCCACAGACTACAGCCCCATGTGGAATGGTCAGCTCTATGAGTGGACTCCAGATAGCGTCAAGAATGACTATCGCCAACAATTGAGGGAAGAGTTTCAGATACTGACTTATGCGCAAGATGGACTGATCACCGGCCCGAACGGAACAGCTTTCGGTGATAGCCACTTCGTTATCAATTGCCCGCCCGTGCAACGCCTAGAGTAATGGAGCCTCCTCAGAGGTCTCCTTCATCAGGAGACCTCTGAGGCGCACTCGCTCCGTCCGACCGTTCATCTTGGAATCGAGAGCATGCTGTGTGGCCTCACAACTATCACCCACGGTCCCCTTCGTTCGATCGCTCCATGTCGAA
>NZ_JBMGJV010000071.1:0-8682 GCF_051025295.1 Candidatus Dedyshia acidiphila
GAGATGCGTCCGTGACCGCCCGAGCCATAGGGACGGCACACGCCGATCTCATCAATCTGCGAAAAGATGTCGTCGATCGTGCTCGCGCCGCCATAGTCCAGCACACCGCAGATGTGCCCCATCTCATTTCCCGGCGGCACCCCGAATGTGCCGTAGGTCTCAATATGCTGCGCACGCCCATCGAGCACAGAGAACTCGACACCTCCATGAAAGCCATCGCTGGCTGGCGTGTATGTGCCGGTGGTGTTGGTCGTCGGCACCGTCGCCGCCGTGCCCGCCGCCCCCGTATCCGTAAAGGTCGTCGTCGCCGAGTTCGCCACGTTGGCAACGTTGAACAAGACGCTCTCCGCTCCCGCCGCCGTTCCGCGGTACACCCGGAACGCATAGGTGCCGCCCGTCACCGCAGGCTGCGGAATGGGTGGATTGCCCCAGTTCAGCGTCACACTGCCTGTCGTGCCCGTCACGGTTGCAGAAACTTCGGCCGAACCAGTCGACTCCCCATTCAGCAGCGTCGTCACCTTGTAGTAGTAGGTTCCCGCCGCCAGCGTCCCGCCCGTCCCGGATGCCGAGATCGTCACCTTGGTCGGTGCGTTCAGCCGGTTGTAAATGCCCCGGTCAAACCGCCACCAAGTATTGTTATCGAACGCCCACGTACTGTCCGCCAGATAGTCCTGACCATTGAACTGCACACCGTAGCCGCCGTTGTACGACGCGCTCAGGTTGTGTGTGTAGCCCTGTGAGAAGGCCACATCGATACCGCCCTGAGCCGGGCCACCACCTGCATAACTGTTCGGGTCGCCCGGCGCATTGATGCACCCGCCATTCGTGCATCCGTACTCCGCGATATCCTCCACGTCGCCACCCGTGATCGTGTCGTAGGTGGCGGTGGTGCCGTCCTGGCAGTGCGCCTGGTACGCATTCGTCACGTCCTGGAACACCAGCAGCACCGGGGTATTGTTATACGTCGCGAAAAAAAGTCGTGCCTGCACTCAGCCCCCTCGCGACCCCGCGAATCTGGGCAGCCGGGAAGGCCAGTGTCGGATACGCCGGCAGCCCTACCTTGAACCCGCCGGGTGGAAACGTCGTCGATGCGCTCGCCATCCTCGACCGCCACTACAACTCGCCCATCGACTACCACCCGCCCGCGCCCTCCATCTTCGCCGTGCGCGTCGGCAACGCCATGCAACTGCGCTGCGTCACGTTTGAGCAGAATCGCCTCGCGCTGCGCCCGCTGGAGCTCGAACACCCCATCGAACTGCTCACGCTGGGCCCTCACGAAGTCCCCTCGGACCTCATCGTCGGCCGCGTCTGCCTCAACATCGCGCCCCTCCCCTGACCCCGCCCCCCCACCTCCCTGAATCTGGTAGCATCGCGATGGAGAAAGCTCATGGATCAACCCGCGACCCCCAACAGCGCCGCGCGCCGCAACGAAGACATCGCTCTCGATCTGCTCAAGTTTGTCGCCGCTACGACCGGCGTCGGCCGCACCGCCGCCACCTCCACCGGGTTCACCACGCCCACCGCCGCCAAAGGCGACGACCAGGTCACCCATCTCCTCGAGCTCTATTCGCGCTGCCTCGAGGCGGTTCAGGGAAAGGTCGCCAGCACCCAGTCCAGCTTGTCGTCCAGCATCCGCTAGGGCAGCGGATGCCTCACCCGTACAGCGGCCTGCCGACACGTACCAGCCCCGGTGTGGACTAGCTTGGCCGCTGCCTCGTCACCCATCCGCTACGCCATCGTCGGAGCCGGCGCCTTCGGCGCCAACCATCTCCGCGTCCTTCAGCAGTTGCAGCATCCGAATACTTTGCAGCGCCAGGGCGGTCTCCAGGGCGCTCCGCAGAGGGATCTACAGAGCGCTCCCCACGGTCCCGAAGTAGAACTCGCCGCCGTGGTCGAGTCAGATGCCGGGCGCCGGCAGCAACTCAAGACCGATCATCCCGCCCTACCCGTCTTCGCCACCGTCGATGAGTGCCTCGCCGCCACCGCGGCAGCCCCGCTCCACGCCGCCTCCGTCTGCGTTCCCACCAGCGCGCATCGCGCGGTTGCCGAGCCGCTGCTCCGCGCTGGCCTCGATCTCCTGATCGAGAAGCCCCTCGCCGCCTCGCTCGCCGATGCGGACGCCCTGCTCACCCTGGCGCGCCAGCACGGTCGCCTGCTCCAGGTCGGCCACCTCGAGCGCTTCAACCCCGCCATCCTCGCCGTCGAGCCCTTCCTCCACGTGCCCATGTTCTTTGAGGCGCACCGGCTCAGCGTCTTCACCCCGCGCTCGCTCGATGTCGACGTCGTGCTCGACCTGATGATCCACGACCTCGACATCGTGCTGTCGCTGGTCGCCTCGCCCGTGCAGTCCGTTCACGCCGTCGGCCTGCCCGTGCTCTCGGGCAAGGTCGACATCGCCAACGTGCGCGTCGAGTTCGCCTCCGGCTGCGTCGCGAACTTCACCGCCAGCCGCGTCAGCACGGAGCGGGTCCGCAAGCTGCGCTTCTTCCAGCCTCACCAATATGTCTCGATTGATTACGCACGCCAGGATCTGCTGCTGATCAGCGTGCCCTCGCCGGGTCAGCAGAAGGCAAGCGCTCCTGCGGTCGACCCGGGCGGCCCTGCCCATCCCTCCGGCCTCGCCGTCCAGCATCCGCAGGTGACTGCGGGAGAACCGCTGCGCCTGGAGATCGAATCGTTTCTGGAGTGTGTTCGCACCCGGCGGGCGCCGCGCGTCACCGGGGAGGAAGGCCGCGCCGCGCTGGCGCTCGCCCTCGACATCAACCAGGCGATCGCCGAGCACCACACCCGCGCCGGGCTGGACCGCTTCGTCTGAACGAGCCCTACTCGGGGCTCAGTCCAGCTTCTGCACCTTGTAGTCCGGCGGAATCTTCAGCGCAAACTGCTCATCGTTGAGCGGCTGGTTCACAACCACCTTCTGCAACGTGATTGTGATCGAGTACGACTCCCGGGGACGCTGAATCACGATCGTGCTCGGCATCCGCACGTTCCCGAATTCCTTGTAGGGCCCGTACTCCACATGCGTTTCAATCTCGCCTTGCGGGTCGTAGATGTCCTGCCCGACCGGCAGGAGCGTCAACCGGCTGAAGCGGATCACGCGGCTTGGCTTCAGCACGCGCACCTGCAGCCGCGGGTCGTGCGGATCCGTCTCTTCGCCAATGTGCAGATCGTATTCCGGCGTCTCCACCAGCCGCTTGCCCTGGCGACTCAGCTCGGACGTCTGGGTTACGTACACCAGCCGCTCCGGCGTCACCGGCCGCACCAGCACTGAGTCCATGAACAGGCTGGGTCGCAGGTTCTCGATGCCATTCGCCGACGGCTTCGTGACCGTGTTGCTGCCCTCGACCGCCCGGCTCTTCGGCGGGATCACCAGCTTGAATGTCTTGCCATCGCTTGCCAGGTCGAAGGCATGCGTTCGCACCACCGGCAGCAGTGCCAGCACGCGCAGCATCGCCGGCTTGCGCAGCAGGATGTAGCCGTGGAATGGAGTGATGTCGGTCTGCTTGCCCTGCCGTGCGCCGCCGGACGAGGCCGCGAAATCCACCGTTGCCGTCAGGGTCTGAAAGCTCTCGTAGCGCTCGTTGATCCCGTTCACCAGCTGCGCGACGCTCGCGTCCATCGCTGGCCCCGCGACGACCTGCTGCTCCACCTTGTGGGTGTGGTAAAGGCAGCCGCTCAACGTCGGCAGCAGCGCCAGCAACCCCACACTCCACCATCGTCTCTGCATCGCGCGTTTTCGTCTGGACAGCAAACGTTCAGTATACCGGCCCTTACCGGCTGCCCGCGGCACGCTCGGCGTGGCGATAGGCCGACACATTGCGCTGATGTTCTTCGAGCGTCTTCGCGAAGCGAGAGTGCCCGCCCGTCCCCGGATCCGCCACGAAATAGAGAAAGTCGGTCGCCTTCGGGTGCAGCGCCGCCGCGAGCGATGCCGCCCCCGGACTGCAGATCGGGCCTGGCGGCAATCCCGTGTGCTTGTACGTGTTGTAGGCCGAGTCGCGCGCCAGATCCGACTGGTAGATCGTCCCCCGATACCGGTTTTCGAGCATCGCCGCGTAAATCACCGTCGGGTCCGTCATCAGCGGCATATTCCGTGTCAGCCGGTTCTCGAGCACACTCGCGACCAGAGGCCGCTCGCTCGCGACCGGCGTCTCCTTTTCGACCAGCGATGCCATCGTGACCGTTCGATGCACGTCACCCGTCAAACCGATCACATTCCCTTGCTGCCGGAACCGTTTCACCATCGCCCGCAGCATCGTCGCCGGCGTATCGCTCCTCTGGAACCGGTACGTGTCCGGATAGAGGTACCCTTCGAGCGTCACCGCGTGCGGGTCCAGGTCGCGGATCAGCGCCGTATCCTGGTGCGCCGCCTTGAGGAAAGCGTCATGCTGCGCCAGCTGCGCCGCCTCCACCGCCGCCGCGATGTCGAACAGGTTGTAGCCCTCCGGGATCGTGACCAGGCGGTAGAACACATCGCCGCGCCGCAGCCGGCTGTACACGTCGAAGACGCTCGCCGGATGATCGAACCGGTACTCACCGGCCTTGAGGGTGCCGCGCTGCAGGATGCGCGCCAGGTCGAAGGCATACCGGCTGCGGATGATGCCCCGCTGCTCAAGCAGCCGCCCCATCCCGCGCGAGGATGTGCCCGGCGGAATCTCGACGAAGGTCTCCAGGCGAGGCCCCGCTGGCCGGAAGAGGAGCCAGCCGCTGGCAAGCGCAATGGCCAGGAGCAGGAGGAGCAGAATGCGGCGCAACGCGGTCAGGTCCCTTCGCAATCGATCGGGCCAGAGCCCTGCAGCCGGCCCGCGGCTGCAAGCCCGATTGTATGCTCCCGGCCCCCACGGCTCACCTGCCGTTTAGTGCCCGGGCGCGCTTCCCGGCTTCGCCCGCTTCATCAGAAACGGCAGCGGAATCATGAACAGCGCGGCGATCGCGAACAGCCGGATGATGTCGACGTACGCCAGCACCGCGGCCTGCGACTGCATCTGCCCGTAGAGCCGCGCGACTGCCCCGGCGTGCGCATTCGCTCCCAGGCCGCCGGTGGCCAGCCGTTCTGCCAGCGCCGCGGTCCCGCGCAGATACGGGGCAGCGCTGCCCACCACGTGCGCTCCCAGGTACGTCTGGTGCCGCTGCGACTGCCGTGCCAGCAGCGTTGCCACGATCGCGGTACCGACCGAACCGCCGATGTTGCGCGCCAGGTTCGTCAACCCGGAGACATCGTTGTTGTTCTCCATCGGCACCCCGACATACGCCAGCGTCTGGATCGGAATGAACATGAACCCCAGCCCGGCCGCCTGGAAGAAGCGCAGCCACGCCGCATAGCCCAGCGACATCGTCAGGCTCAGGTGCGTCATGTGGAACAGCGCCGCCGACGTCACCGCGAAGCCGAACGCCAGCAGGTACCGCGCGTCCACGCGTGTGATCAGCGTGCCGACGATGGGCATCCCGATCAGTGTCGCGATCGCGCCCAGCGACAGTGTTTTGCCTGCGTCCGTCGCCGTGTAGCCCATCAGCGTCTGCAGCATCTGCGGAATCAGAATCGTCGTGCCGTAGAGCGCCAGCCCCAGGATGAACATCATCAGGAACGACAGCGCAAACGAGCGGCTGCGAAACAGCCGCATCTCGATGATCGGCTTTTCGCCCTTGCGAATACGCAACAGCTCCCACACGATCAGCGACACCAGGCTGACGACGCAGGTCACCGAGAATGCCGTGATGAAGTGCGATCCGAACCAGTCATCCTCCTGCCCCTTGTCGAGCACCACTTCGAGCGAGCCGAAGGCCAGCGCGGTCAGCAGGAAGCCCGTGTAGTCGATCCGGATCTTGCCCTCGCGCGCCTTCTTCACCGCGGCCAGCAGGTGCGGCGGATCTTCCACCACACGCTGCGTCAGGAACAGCGACAGCAGCGCCACCGGCACGTTGATGAAGAAGATCCAGCGCCACTCGTAGTTATCGGTGATCCACCCGCCGAACAGCGGGCCGATGGCCGGCGCTGTCACCACGGCGAGTCCGTAGAGCGCAAACGCCTGCCCGCGCTTCGCCGGTTCGAACGTGTCGGCCAGGATCGCCTGCTCGGACGTGGCCAGGCCGCCACCGCCCAGCCCCTGCAGCACGCGGAAGAACAGCAGCGTGGGCAGCGTTGGGGCAATGCCACACAGAAACGAGCTGATCCCGAACATCGCCACGCACGTCATGTAGAAGCGCTTGCGGCCGATCAGCGTCGCCAGGTAGCCGCTGATCGGCAGGATCACGGCATTCGCCACCAGGTAGGAGCTGATGACCCACGTCGCCTCGGACTGGCTCGCCGCCAGCGAACCTGCGATGTGCGGCAGCGACACGTTCGCGATCGAGGTGTCCAGCACCTCCATGAACGTCGCCAGAGTGACCGTGATCGCGATCACCCACGGGTTGTAGCGAGGCTTCCAGGCCGTCTGTTGGGCGGGTCGCTCGGTCAGGGTCGCAGTTGCCATACCGCTAAAATAGTACTATGCGTTACATTAACGCGTCGTCCTCAGCCCGGTATGCTGTTTCCATGAAGCGCAAGCTCGCCACGCCCGCTCGACCCGGCCGTGGACGTCCGCCCGCGCATGAAGTCGAACAGCGCGAGGAGCGCCTGCTCGACGCCGCCACCGAGACCTTCCTCGCCACCGGCTTCCGGCGCGCCAGCATGAACGACATCGCCCAGCGTGCGGGCGCTTCGAAGCAGACCCTCTACGCGCGCTACCCCAGCAAATCCGCGCTGTTCGCCGCCGTCATGGAGCGCAAGAGCAGCCAGATCTTCCGCGCGATCGGCCCGCTCGGACCGGACGCTCCCATGCGCGATACCCTGCTCCACTTCGGCTGCGCGCTGCTCAACGTGATCTCGAGCCCCGAGGCGACCGGCCTGCACCGCGTCATCCTCGCCGAATGCCTCGACAACCCCGAGCTCGGCGCCATGTTCTGGGACATCGGCCCCGGCCGCGTTCGCGAACACCTGACCGCGTATTTCGACAGTCTGCGTCAGTCCGGCCAGCTCGACTGCGCGGACGCTGCGCTCACCGCAGAGATGCTGCTTGGACTGCTTATCAGCCCCATGCATCTGCGCATGGCGCTTGGGCTCGCCATCCCGCAACTGGCAACGGCGAGCCGGCGTGAGGCGTGGGTCGCGCGCGCCGTCGACGTCTTCCTCCGCTCGGCGAGCGAAGCTCCGCCTCGGTGATAGTCATCTCGCTACAACCTGAGTTGCCATGTCGCTGCAAAGAAAACAGCCGGGCCGCCCTGGGGGACGGCACCGGCTGTTTCTGACAGACAGGGGATCGTCGCCTAGACGTTGATCGCCATGTTCTCGACTGCGCCAAAGCCGTCGAGCATCGCCTCAGCCAGTGTCGGGTGAGCGTGGATGGTGAACATCAGCTCATCGATGGTCGCCTCGAGCTCCATCGCGGTGACTGCCTCCGCGATCAGCTCGGTCGCCGACGGTCCGATGATGTGAACGCCCAGCACCTCGCCATACTTCGCGTCGGCCACGACCTTCACGAAGCCTTCGTGCTGCGCGACGATGGACGCCTTCGAGTTTGCAGAGAACGGGAACTTGCCGACCTTCACCTGCAGCCCGCGCTCCTTCGCCTGCGCCTCCGTCAGCCCCACGCTGCCGATCTGCGGCTCGCAGTAGGTGCACGCCGGAATGCGATCGCGCCGCACCGGCCGCGCCGGTCGACCGGCGATCTTCGACACCGCTACGATGCCGCACATCGCGCCCACGTGGGCGAGCTGCGGCAGCCCCGCGACAATATCGCCGATCGCGTAGATGCCCGGCTCGCTCGTCTCCATCCACTCGTTCGTGTGGACGAAGCCGCGCTCCAGCTTGACCTTCGTCTTGTCGAGCCCGATGCTCTCCGTGCGAGGTGAGCGGCCCACGGCGACCAGCACGCGCTCGGCCTCCTTCACCTGCTTTGTGCCGTCAGATGCAGTGAAGGTGACCTTGACGCCGTCCTTGGTGCGCTCGACCGACTCCACCTTTGCGCCCACCGCCGTCTCGATGCCGCGTTTGCGGTAGACGCGCGCCAGCTCCTTGCTGACGTCCTCGTCCTCATTCGGCACCATGCGTGGCAGGTACTCCACGATCGATACATCCGAGCCGAAGCTCTTGAAGATCGAGCCGAACTCGACGCCGACTGCACCCGCGCCGATCACCACCATCGACTTCGGAATGCTCTTCAGGTCGAGAATCTCCATGTTGGTCAGGATGCGGTCGTCCGGCTTCATGCCGGGCAGCATGCGGGCGTCGGAGCCCGTCGCCACCAGCACGGCCTTCGCCTGCACCTGCTGTGTCTTGCCGTCGGCGCCCTTCACGCTGATGCTGTGGACGCCGTCCTTCGCGCCACCGGTCAGGCTGCCGCTGCCGGCGATCACCGTGACCTTGTTCTTCCGCATCAGGAAGTCGAGGCCTTTTACATGCTTGGTGATGATCTGGTTCTTGCGATCGAGGATCGCCTGCCAGTTCAACGTGATCTCGCCAATGCCCTCGATGCCGTACTCCTTGGCATGCTTCACATGGTCGTAAATCTCGGCGTTGAACAGGATCGATTTCGTCGGAATGCAGCCCCAGTGCAGGCATGTGCCGCCCAGCTTCGGCTCCCGCTCAATCAGCGCCGTCTTCAATCCGTACTGTCCGGCGCGGATGGCTGCCGTGTAACCGGCGGG
>NZ_JBMGJV010000072.1:0-8455 GCF_051025295.1 Candidatus Dedyshia acidiphila
CGAGACCACGCTCATATTAGTACTGCGCCCGAACGTCTCTCGGGCGCACACGTAGCCGGGCTCGGCATAAGTTCGCCTAAAGGGGCGTACTTGGAATCTGCACGAGCACGGAAGTAAGTGCCACCAGTTCCACTGCACTGCACTACCTCTCCCTTACGAGTGCCGGCATTTACGGCGGCCAGCGGCCCCCATGGAGGAGTCTTCCATGCCGCAGAGGCAGCGTTCGCAACCAGAGGCTTCCAATGCCGCTTCACACAGCCGACGCGCTAACGAGGCACGCATCGCAACCTAACGGATCGCTTTGGTGGTAACCATGTTGATCGTCCGGATCCAGCAGATCAGCGGAGTTCTGCTAGTCCTTCTTATTTTGCTTGATGTGTTCCTGACCGTGCTCTATGCCAGGATGGGAAGCGGGCTCCTAAGCCCGCGCCTTGCGCAAGTGATCTGGCGCACATTTCGTGTGGTGGCACGTGGCTTTCCACGCTATAGCGGTCGCATTGCATCTTTTTGCGGTCCCGTCATCCTTGTGTCGCTTCTCTTCATGTGGATCGCAGGGCTTACGCTGGGCAATGCGCTTCTATTCCATCCCGTGCTGGGGAGCGCCATTCAGTCAAGCAACGGAAAAACGCCGACAGATTTCGTTAGCGCGCTCTATGCGGGTGGAAGCAGTATTTCGGTCGTGGGTTCGGCCGATTTCTCCCCTCATGCTTCGCATTACCGCCTGATCTACCTCATCGATTCGATCATTGGCCTTTCTGTGACATCGCTTACTCTCACTTACTTGATGCAGATCTACAGTCAGCTGCAAGAGAGGAATACGTTCGCCCTCAAGGTCTACTTGGCGACCTGCCAAACGGGAGATGCGGCCGTCCTCGTCGCCGGTCTAGCTCCTGGAGGCGAATGGAGCCACGGGACTTCCGTGCTTTGGGAGCTTGCCTCTGACGTCACTTCCACCAAAGAGGCTCATCATTTCTACCCTGTTCTGTTCTACATGCGCTTTGAGGAGCACTACTACTCACTGTCATTCGCAACGCTGGTGCTGCTGGATGCCGTCGCGATCATGCGTTCGACACTCGGAGATCAGTACAGTGCAGTAAAGCAATTACGTGCACTCGACCAGATCTGGCAAGGATCGCTGCTGTTGCTCACTTCACTTGAAAAGACCTTTCTTTCAGAGAGCCCGCTGAACCCACAGAAGCCGGACTCAGCCGAGTTAGCTCTGTGGGAGCAGAGGCTCGGGCACGCGACTGCATTGCTCAGTGCAGCGGGTCTATGCACGTTGAAGCCTTCCGATGCACTCACAAGGTACGTGGAACAGCGCACTCAATGGAACGGTCACATTCAAAGGCTAGCCCCCTCAATGCTGTACTCGATTCAGCAGATCGATTCGCCGACGCACGGAGCAGCACCACGCTAGGGGTATGAGAGCGGGCGGAACCTACACGCAGCACCACCACAGTGGACCAACAGGGAGGATGTATGGCACTCTTCGGATTCGGCACAAAGCGCCAACTCAAGGGACGTCGTATCGCAATTCTAGCCACACACGGCGTCGAGCAGGTCGAACTCACAAGCCCAAGAACCGCCATTCAGAAGGCCGGCGGTTGTGGAACTGGTCTCTCCACACAAACTTCTGAAGGGAGGAAAGATAAAGGCGTGGAACATTATGAAATGGGGTGACTCATTCAAAGTCGACGTGAGCCTCTCGCAGGCAAAGGTCTCTTCCTATGATGGATTGCATGTGCCTGGCGGCGTAATCAATCCTGACATCCTGCGAATGAACAGCGATGCGGCGGACTTCGTTCGCAGCTTCTTCGAAGCAGGCAAGCCTGTTTCTTCCATCTGTCACGGGCCTTGGATGCTCATCGAAGCCAACGTTGTTCGAGGAAGAACATTAACGTCATGGCCCTCATTGAAATCGGATCTTCGCAATGCCGGCGCAAATTGGGTGAATGAGGAGGTTGTAGAAGACCGAGGTTTGGTTACGAGCCGGGGCCCACAGGATCTCCACTCATTCAACAAGAAGATCATAGAACTCTTCGCGGGCGCAGGGAACAAGACCGGCGGCTGACAACAACAAGGGTCGAACTAGCTGCCCTGCTGACTTATTCCATTCTGCCAACGCACCCGCCTCTGGCGGTGAGAGGATAGGTTAGACGCCAAAAGGCGCATAGCTCAGTTCGAGCCAAAGGACCGCTGCGGGATGCGAAAAGGGTTTACGAGTAGACCGAAGATAGAAGAGCCCGCGGCGAGCCACGGCAAAAACTACATCACTCCGAGCGGGCTCGAGCGATTAAAAGATGAGCACAAGTTCTTGCTCACCAAAGATCGCCCTGCTGTGGTGGAGGTGGTGGCGTGGGCTGCGGGCAATGGCGATCGCAGTGAAAACGCCGACTACCAGTACGGCAAGCGACGACTGCGGCAGATCGATGGACGGCTTCGCTTTCTGGCGAAGCGAATCGAAGCCGCGGAAGTAGTCGATCCGGAGGCTCCGAGAACTGGGCAGCGGGCGACGAGGGCGTTCTTCGGAGCCACCGTGCGCTATGCGAATGCCGCGGGGGTAGAGCGAGTGGTAAGCATCGTCGGCACAGACGAAGTCGATCTCGACCGCAACCACATCAGTTGGGTTTCACCCCTGGGGCGCGCATTGATGAGAGCGGCAGAGGATGACGAGGTTGTTCTTCATGCGCCGGGCGGCACTGAAGCGCTGACGGTGCTGGAAGTGCGGTACGAGCGCATTTCTGTAGAACCGTTCCGCGAGCCGCGTAATGCCGAACTCTCGACAAAGCTTCGTCCTAAGTAGGGCGCGAGTAAAAGCGAACGGAGAGGACGTGAAGACGATTCAGGAACCCTGCGTCATGCCAACTTCAAGGTCACGATGGACGTGTATACGCGGGCGGTGAGAGAGGTAAAGCGAAACCCGCATAACGGCATGGTTAGACAAATCATTACCAGCAAGGCGCGTGCGGAGGAAGCGTAATGATGGGTGGCTCCGAATTTCTATTGGATCTTTGACCCACGTTTCTAAGGCTTAGCTTTGCAAGTGATTTGTTTCTAATGGCGTCCCCGACGGGATTCGAACCCGTGTTACCGCCGTGAAAGGGCGGTGTCCTAGGCCACTGGACGACGGGGACGCGTGGTGTTCGCTCTCCGGCAGCGGGCGCTGCGGCGAACTCCCATGCTGAGGCTATCAAGGCCCCCCTACCCTGTCAAAACACGCATGCAGTGCGACGCAAAGTCGCCCAGTCGAGTGCTATAACCCAATCACATGCGCCGTTTTCGCTACCTGGACACGCTCACCATTATCTTCGTCGTGGTCCTGATGGTCTCCAATCTGGTCGGGCCCAAGATGTGTCAGGTCGGCCCGTTCAAGGTCAGTGGCGCGGAGCTTCTCTTCCCCATCGCGTATATCTTCGGCGATGTCTTCACCGAGGTATACGGCTACGCCGCATCACGACGCGCCATCTGGCTTGGCTTCCTGGCCATGGCGCTGCTCTCGGGCTTCGGCGCTATCGTGGTCGCTCTCCCTCCCGCGCCTGATTGGCACAACCAGCAGGCATTCGCAACCGTGTTCGGCCTGGTGCCACGCTTCGCCATCGCGGGCCTCATCGCCTACTGGGCTGGTGAGTTCACCAACTCCTACACCATGGCCAAGATGAAGGTCCTGACCAAGGGCGAGAAGTTATGGACGCGCACCATTGGCTCGACCTTGACGGGCCAGGCCGTCGATACCGCGGTGATCATCCTTATCGCCTTCTACGACTCGCCGTGGAAGACGAAGGCGATCATCATCGGCTCCGAGTATCTGGCCAAGGTCATCTACGAGGTGCTCGCGACGCCGCTCACCTACGCTGTCGTCTACGGGCTCAAACGCGCCGAGAACTCGGACGTGTTCGATTACCACACGTCATTCAATCCTTTCCGGATCGGCTCCGCGGCAGCTGTCGACACCGAAACGACCGAGCCCGTCTCGACGCGGTAGTCTCGTTTGATGAGTTCTGCCGCTCCCGGCTCTCCCTCCATGCGCGCCATCGTCGTTCCGGCTCCTGGTGCTGCCGATGCCCTGCAGATAGCAGACGTGCCCCGCCCCACACCAAGCCCGGGCGAAGTCCTGATTCGCGTCGCTGCCGCCGGTCTCAATCGCGCAGACATTGCCCAGCGCAAGGGACACTATCCACCTCCACCCGGTGCGAGTCCCATCCTCGGCATGGAAGTCAGCGGACACGTAGCCTCTGTTGGCACAAATGTAGCGCGATGGAAGACCGGCGACGCGGTGTGCGCGCTGCTCGCTGGGGGCGGTTATGCCGAATACTGCGTTGCGCCCCAGGGCCAGGTGCTGCCGATTCCGGACGGCATCTCGCTCGAAGATGCAGCATCGTTGCCGGAAGCTGCGTTCACGGTCTGGGCCAATCTCTTCGACACGGCAATGCTACGCGCCAGGGACTCATTCCTCGTGCAGGGCGGATCCAGCGGCATCGGATCATTCGCTATTCAGGCAGGGCGCTACTTTGGTGCGCGCGTTGTCACCACCGCAGGCTCGGCCGAGAAGTGCGCGTACTGCCGCGAGTTGGGCGCCGAAGCCGCGTGGAACTACCGCGAGGAAAACTGGGTCGCCGAGGCATGGGCCTGGTCTGGCGGCAAAGGGATTCAGGTCATCCTCGACATGGTGGGCGGCGACTACTTTGGAAAGCACATCGAGCTGCTCGCATCGCGTGGACGCCTCATCCACATCGCGACAACCAAAGGCGCAGAGGTGCAACTCGATCTACGCGAGGTTATGCGCAAACGGTTGATTATCACCGGCTCGACGCTGCGCGCGCGCCCGCCGGAGGAGAAGAGCGTGCTGCGCGAGGCGGTCGAGGCCAAGCTGTGGCCGGCAATTGCGTCCGGCGCCATCCGCACGGTGGTGCATGAACGCCTGCCGCTGGCACAGGCCGGTGACGCTCACCGGCTGATGGAATCGAGCACTCACATGGGCAAGATTCTCCTCACGCTGTGAGTGCCCGACCCGCACACTCGCGTCGTTGGCGCATCGCCTGGCTGCTTGGCCTCGGCGTGCTGGTCAACTACTTCGATCGCGTCAACCTCTCTGTCTCGCACGACGCACTCTACACCGCGTTCGGGCTGTCGGACGTAGCCTTCGGCTATCTCGCGGGCGCCTACAACTGGACGTACGCACTCTGCCAGTTGCCGGTGGGCAGCATACTCGACCGCTTCGGTGTGCGCCGAGTCGGACGACTCAGCATCGCGATCTGGAGCATCGCGTCCTTCGCAGCCGCGCTTACCCCCGGTCTTCCCGGCTTCTTCGGTGCGCGGTTGCTGCTTGGGGTCGGAGAAGCGCCGACCTTTCCCGCGAACGCCAAAGCGATTGGCGCCTGGTTCCCTCCGGGCGAGCGCAGCCGCGCCACATCGCTCTTCGACGCTGCGGCAAAGTTTGCATCTGCCATTGGCGTACCGCTGCTCGGCGTGCTGCTGATCCATATCGGCTGGCGGCTCAGCTTCGCCGCTACGGGCACACTAAGCCTCCTCTACCTCCTGCTGTTCTGGGCGATCTATCGCGAGCCGCACGAGGATCCGCTGCTCACGCATGACGAGCGTGCACTCATCGCACCTGCACCGCGTGTGGCATCCGCGCCGGCAGAGCGCGAGCTCTCGCTCGCCTCCCTGCTCGGCAACCGCAAGGTGCTTGGCCTCGCGATTGGCTTCGGTGCCTACAACTATGTCTTCTATCTGCTGCTCACCTGGCTGCCGCGCTATCTCTCAAGCACACTGCACATAGACCTCTTGCGCTCATTTCTTTACACTGGCGCGCCTTGGCTGTTTGCGACGATCACAGACCTGGTCATCGGCGGATGGGCAGTCGATGCACTGATCGCGCGTGGGAGGAATGCTTCGGCCGTGCGCCGTACCGTGCTCGTGGTGGGGACCGCCTGCGGCCTCGGCATCCTCGGCGCAGCGCACGCACACACATCGTGGAGCGCGCTGGCCTGGATCAGCCTCTCGCTTGGCGGGCTCGCCGCTGCTGCGCCGGTCGGCTGGTCGATCCCGTCCCTGATCGTGCCAAGGGGCAGCGTCGGTCGCGTCGGCGGGATCGTCAATTTCTCCAATCAGATCTCAGGCATTGCCGCGCCTGTGATCACGGGCTACCTGGTCCAGGCGACGCACTCGTTCGCATGGGCCTTCGCTGTCGCGGGCGCCTACCTGGTGATCGGGATTCTGAGCTACCTGCTGCTGCTCGGGCGTATTGAGCCGGTGGGCGCGGACGGCCCTGCCTCCGCCGCGATAGCCGGGTAATGCTTCTCCGCACCGGTGCGCCCGTTGCGTACCGTGAGCCCGCCGTCCTGGTCCGCCGTCAGTTCGATGTCGTGCCCGGCATCGTTCGCCTCGCTCAGGTTGGCAATGTACTCCGGCTTCGTGTTGTGCTGCTCGCCGCCCTCTTCGGAGTAATGTAACTGCCACAGTGCCTCTAGACCGGGAGCCTTCTCTACCGTGTCCAGCACCGGAGTGGAGCCGCCCTTCTTCGCACCGTTGTCCATGATCGCCACGCGCGCGTGCACCGCATCCACCAGCGCCGGGCTTGAGCTCTGATACCAGCCGTGATGCGAGACCACCAGCACATCCACAGTGCCCAGGCGATTCACCGGACACATCAGCACGCGCTCCTTGTCTGCCGTCAGGTCGCCGAGGTCAAGAATGCGGGCGCGGCCGTACCGGATCAGCACACCGAGTGAGCGCGCATTCTCCGTCTGGTCTGCGGCAGGCGCGCTTCCCTGCCCGCAGTACGCATTGTTCTCGCCGCCGCCGGGCAGTGACTTACCAATCACGTTCCCGTCTGCACTAATCACGGTTACGTTCATGCCCGCGATTGGCAGTTGCTCGCCCGGATGCGCCACGATCTGTTTCGCATGGGTCTCTTTCAGCACGCGCTGATACTCGGCGTAGCCATGCTCTGTCACGCCCTGTTTGCCCGCCGTGCTGTCGTGCTCGCGATTGGGCCCATGCACAATGAACGTGCCGACCGGCATGCGCGCCACCAACTGCGGAACGCCACCGACGTGGTCGTCGTGATAGTGCGTTATCAGCACATCGTCGATGCGGCTGAGCCCGGCGCTCTTAGCGGCTGCGACGATGCGGTCGGCATCGCGGCCGCCACCGCCCGGCCAGCCTGTGTCGATCAGCAGCGAGTGGCCCTCGGGCGTGACGAACAGCGTCGCCTGGCCGCCTTCGACATCCACGAAGAAGACCCGCAGATGGCCTGCGTTCGTCTGGACTGAGCTTGTTGGACCTGCGCCTGGCTGGCCTCCCTGCGCCGATGCGATCGCACATGTCATGCCCAGCAGGCACAACGACCCGAGCATATTCCGCAGCTTCATGGCATTCATCCCTTCACCGTGGCCCGCACCGCGCCGGTCGAAATGCCGCCATCGACCAACAGCGTCTGGCCAGTGACGTAGCGGCTCGACTCCGATGCGAGAAACACGAGCGCGCCATCCAGGTCGCGCACTTCACCGGGCCGCTTCACTGGGATGCGATCCACCAGGTACTCGACCCACGCGCGGTCCTGGTAAAGCACGCGATTCTGTGCGGTTTCAAACCAGCCCGGTGCCAGGCAGTTAACCGTCACTCCGTGGCGGCCCCAGTCGTCGGCCAGGCTCATCGTGAGCTGGCGCACGCCGCCGCGACTCGCGCCATAGGGCGCCAGCCCCGCGTAACCCATCACGCTGGTCACCGAGCCAATATTGATGATCCGCCCATAGCCATGCCTGACCATCCCGCGAGCGAGCGCCTGCGCGACGAAGAAGCTGCCGCGCAGGTTGGTCTCAAGCACCAGGTTCCAGTCATCCCAGGTCACATCCAGCGCAGGCCTGCGCACATTGCAACCGGCATTGTTCACCAGGATATGCACCTGCGGAAACGCTGCCTCGATCTCCGCCGCCATCGCCGTGATCGACGCCTGTTCGCGCACATCGAGTACGAGTGCATACGCGCTTCGACCAATCGCTTCCACCTCGGCCACGGTCTCGCGCAGATCGTCGTGCCGACGGCTGGTCACGATCACATCCGCACCCGCGCGCGCGAGGACGCTGGCGAAATGCCGCCCAAGCCCGCGACTCGCTCCGGTGACCAGAGCCACTTGTCCACCCAGGTCGAACAAACCACGGCTTTCGCTGCTCACGGCTGCTGCCCAGTCTGCCGCGGGTCGAGCACGACTTTCATCAGGTTCGGCTCGCGCGCGTACAGCCGCGCAAACCACTGCGGCCCCTCTTCGAGCGGCACCACCGCGGTAATCAGCGGCTCGACGCGGATCTTGCCCGCAGCCATCCACTCCATCGCCTTCGGGTATTCACCGGCCGATGCGCACGATCCCTGCAGGCGAATCTGCCGCGTAACCACCTTCTGCAGTGGCAGCAGCACCTCCGGCGCAATGTTGCCGACGAGCACGACCGTGCCCCCC
>NZ_JBMGJV010000073.1:0-6811 GCF_051025295.1 Candidatus Dedyshia acidiphila
TTTTTTGATCGAGAGCATCTGGCGCCGTGCGGCAGACTGGTGACAACGTGGACTACGGTATTGGCGCAGTCCTCCAGCGCGAACCCCGTCTTTACAGTGACTTAACGGGTAGGTAACATACGTTGGCTACGCGCGGTGCGAAGGGATCTGAGCCGAAATGCTGTCACAGTTGAAGTCCCACGACACGGCTCCGACATCAGATCCGCGGAGGCGTCCGGGAGAATCTGAGGTACGCCAGGCGCTCGCCGACGTCCTCGAGGATCGTCACTTTCGTACCAGCAAGCAATGCCGGGACCTGCTGGCATACGTCGTAGACCACTCACTGCGCGACGACGCGACCGCGCTCAAGGAGCGGGTCGTCGGATCGCAGGTCTTCCATCGCAATCCCGACTACGACACTGGTGAAGATCCTGTCGTTCGCGTTCGGGCGGCGGACGTCCGCAAACGACTGGCCCAGTACTACCAGGATCATCCACCGGAGAGGGTACCCGTACAGATTGACCTGCTGCCGGGCTCCTACCGCGCTACCTTCCAGTCGCGAACGCAACCGCCGCCTCCCTCGATCGAGAAGAACGAACCGGCCACTCTGCCGGTTTCACTGCCTGCTCTCACGCCGGCAATCGACACCCGCCGCAGATTCCAGCTTCGATATGTGTCGATGGCGGCTCTCCTGATCCTCTTCGTGACTGGGGCGGCCTGGTGGCTACAGCAGAAGGTGTTCTCGGCGGAGCGGCGCTTCTGGGCGCCCGTTGCCCAGACTGGCCAGTCGACTCTGATCTATCTGGGGTCAAATGTGGCGTACCGATTCACGGACGCATTTATGCAGCACTACCGGGCCACGCATAATGTGCAGCAGAACGGCCCTGAGTTCTTCGTGGATCTGCCCCCGGATTCCACAGTCCGCGCCAGCGATCTGGCCCCGGCGCGCAGCACATTCGTGACCACGGGGGATCTGAATGCCGCGGTCCAGACGGCCACCCTGCTGAGCGGAATGAAGCACGAGTTCACGCTGCGGGCTGGCGATGATGTCAGCTTCGGCGACCTGCGCAATCACCCGCTGGTGCTGATCGGCGGCTTCAACAATCCATGGACGCTCGAGGTCACCGGCGAGCTTCCCTTCTCCTTCCATGGCGGCACGCGTATTGAGGACAAAGCGCAGCACCAAATGTGGGAGACACCGCCCGCCGTCAACGGCAGCACGACGGACTACGCCCTGATCACTCGCGTGCTGCATGCGAAGACCGGCGGCCCGGTGATCACGATCGCAGGCATCGGCGAATTCGGGACACAGGCATCCGCAGAGTTTCTCGCCAACCCGGATCGGCTTCGCGAACTGCTAAAGTCAGCACCCCGTGATTGGGAAGACAAGAACATGCAGGCCGTCCTCCGCATCCGCGTCGTCGAGTTCTCGCCGGTCGGTGTCGACGTCGTTGCCACCCGATACTGGTAAGCCTCTCCCGTCGCTGCATAGCTTCTTGACGGAGAAGCACATCTCCGTTCGCGTGATGCCAGCTCAGACAGGGCTCTGATCCACGCGCATACGGGTGCCCGCAACGGACTGCCGGACAGTAACGGGAATTGCCATTTTGCTCCCATGCGGGCGATACTTTTCAGGTTGACCTCGGTCGCATGCTGACGATCCTCTCGACCCGGCATGCTGCGGATGGACCGAGCTCAACGTTGTCAACGGGGCGCGGGAGTAGTTCAGTGGTAGAACGTCAGCTTCCCAAGCTGAATGTCGCCGGTTCGATCCCGGTCTCCCGCTCCATGCTTCTTCGGTGCTCCCTTTCGCGTCGTCTGTGCTATCGATGAGGGATGCGTCGTCTTCTTTCCCTGCTTCTGCCCTGTGCCATGGCAAGCATGTTCGCGTGTGCACGTGGTGCGCAACCGGCGTCCCCTGCTGTTGGCGCTTCGCGGGATGGGCAACCGATGGTGAACCCGCTGACGCTGCCGGGCCGCGATCTGGGTGAGAAGGCGAATGCTGCGTTCGCCGCGATGCCCGCAGCGGGCGGCACGGTGCGCATCCCTGCCGGAACCTTCGAGTACGGCACCCCAATTCGCATGACGCGGCCCGGCGAGCACCTTCGCTGCGATGCAGGCACGGTGCTGCACTATCTGGGCGGGAGCGATGCCATCATCCTTGACCCCGCCGCAGCGGGAAATGCAAGTCTGACCATCGATGGCGAAGGAGGGTGCCGGCTGACAGGCAATACGGCGGCAGCGAACGGCATCCACCTGCTGCCCGGGAACAGCTACGTCGTGCGTGGAATGCGCATCGATGGATTTGCGAACGGAATCGAGCTGAGCGGCGCAAACAGTGTGCAAATCCTGATGAACAGCCTCTTCGGCAACCGCCATGGCATCGACATGGTGACACTGCCCCACTACGCTCCGAATGCAGTGCATGTGTTCGGCAACGAGATCGCCAGCAATGATTGGGCCGTGTACAGCCGCAACGGACACGTGCCCGCCAGCCGCGCACTTGGCAATGTGTATCGAGACAATGTCTTTGAAGGAAACCGCGACGGTGACCTTTTCCTCGGCTGGGATGCGCACACGATCGTCGAGGGCAACTACTTTGAGTCCTCGGGCGTGGCCGTTTCGGCTGGGCTCGGAGGCGAGAACGTCTATGACATCCATGTCATTCGCAACTACTTCACCGTGAACGGAGCCGAAGGCTACCGCTCGGAGGTTGAGCTTGGGTACGGCTGGGGCTTCACCATCGAGGGCAATTACGAGGAGGGTCCGAGCGCCGGAGCTTCCTCGGGATGCGCGATCAATGCGATCGCCGGTCCGCACGGTGGCCTCATCGACGTGGTCGTCAAAAATGCATTCCTGCGCGAGAGTGAAGCACACACTACGACGCATGAGCTCTGCTACCAGGGAAGCCCGAAGGTGCCTCCGGCCATCTTGGGAGCACTGCGCGTTGGGGGCGACGTGGACGCAGAGGGCGACATCCGTGCGCGCAGCGCGGCACTCCGCGAGGGGCTGCAGGTGGGTCACGCAGCTCTGACCTCAGCGGACCGCGCGCCCCGTGCCGGCGATAGCTGCACCAGCGAAGGAACGCTGCTGATCGCTACACCATCCGGCCAGCCCGCATCCTTATGGTTCTGCAGCGGCAGTCACTGGCAATCCGCCATCGTGCCGCACTCTTGACCGGGCTGCGGGTCAGATCATGTAGTGCGCATGCAGCAGCAGCACCACGGCCGCCAGCAGCGCCAGCCCAAGCGCGGGCAACGGTCCCCAACGCCGGCTCCAGGGCCACACGGGGAGCGCCAGTAGCGCCACCAGCAGCGGGACAGCCCAGAGTGCCTGCCACAGCCATCGTGTCAGGAAATCTGTCACTGTGCTGAGTTTCCTTTTCTGGTGCGAAGTCGTGGCGTCGAGGCCAGTTCGCGCGCCCGCACAAATATGTTGAGAAACATCGTGCGCGTCAACCGCCCCGTGTTCGTGTTCTGCAGTGAGGGATGATAGCTGCCCAGCAGAGTGACCCCGTTTGGCATAAGGTACTCGGCACCGTGGCGAAATGCATAATCGGCTGCACGTACGGTGAAGCCGCGACGGCGCAGATGGGCGAGGTAGCCGTTCCACGCAATGTGGCCCAGGCAGACGACAACGCGCAGGCCCGAGAGGAGCGCGAGCTCTTCATCCAGGAATGAGGCGCAATTCGCCAGCTCGGATGGGGTGGGCTTGTTGCCGGGCGGCGCGCAGCGACCCACCGAGGTTATCAGCGCATCGCGGAGCCGCATGCCATCCTCGCGATGCTTGGCGTTTGGCTGCGAGGCGAAGCCCGCGTCGTACAGCACCGGGTACAGGAAGGCGCCGGAGCCATCGCCAGTAAACGGCCTTCCCGTGCGATTGGAGCCGTGCGCGCCCGGCGCGAGCCCGAGGATCAGCACGCGCGCACGCGGATCGCCGAACGCCGGCACGGGTCTCCCCCAATACGTCTCATCGCGGTAAGCGCGGCGACGGATACGGGCTACGTCCGTGCAATGCGTACGCAGCCGTGGACACTGCTCACAGGCGGTAATGCGCTCATTCAGCGCCTCCCAGGCAGCCTCTTCCCCCACCCGGTTGGGGAGCACCTCGATGTCTGTTCGCGAAGACATGGAAGGATCCAGTGTAGTGCGCGCCAGCGACCCTCCGCATGCACGAGCGGGCTGCCCTGGTTGAATTTTCTTGCGCGCGTGCGGACCGGCACTGAGAATGACGCGCATGGCTGCAAGCTCCTGGTTTCGCTGTGGATGTACGGGTCTCGTTTTTGGCTCCATCGTTTGTCTGCTTGCTGCGGCGCAGCAGCTCCCCTCGAAGAATCACGCCTCCGTGATCCGCACGACTTCCCGCATCATCTACATCGACGTGGTCGTGCGGGACGGCGCGGGCCGCATCGTGCACGGGCTCGAGCAACAGGACTTCCGGGTCACGGAGGACAAGCAGTCGCAGGACATCACCTTCTTCGCGGCGCATGCCGGCGCTGGGAAGGCTCCAGCGGCGGTGCCCCCGCTGGAGTTGTCGAACGTCCTGAGCGGTGGCCGGGACATGGTGTTGAACATGGTCCTGCTCGACTTGATGGACACAACGCCGCAGGACCAGGGCGTGGCCCGCAAACGCATGATCGAGTTCCTGCGCAAGCTGCCGCCTGGCAAGCCGGTGGCACTGTTCGTGCTCAGCGATCGCCTTCACCTCGTACAGGGCTTCAGCACCGACTCTGCCGTGCTGGTGGACGCAGCGAAGTCGATCAACCTCGAGCAACTGAACCGGCTCCGGCCGGTCGGCCAGCAGATCACGGACCTCGATACATCTGCTTACCTGGACCGCAATCAGACCGCCGTTGGCCCGAGTGCGGGGGAGGCGCTGCAGCGCTCACTGCTTGCCGAGGATGTCACGAACATGAAGGCGCGGCTCGATGGCACGGCGGTCGCCTTTCAGCAGATCATCCGCGGGTTAGGTGGCTATCCCGGCCGCAAGAATCTCTACTGGCTCGCTGGGCAGTTTCCCTCTGCTGACTACTACCGCCTCGGCGTCACATCGACTTCGCTAACGCCGCAGGTCAGCTCGCATGGAGTCATTCGCGAGAACGGCTTGGCGGAGCAGGATCGCCGCAGCCAGGCACTGGGCGTTCCGGGGATCGGGCTGGGCTCGTTCGAAGACCAGGCAGATCGCATCCTCGCCGACTCGCAAATCGCGGTCTACCCCATCAGCCTGGTTGGCGTGCAGACCGATATTGTCGGGGCGGATCAGTCGGGTCTGGGGACGGCGGGCGATCCGAATGCGCAGTCGAACGCAAACGCCGCGTTCTTCTACGAGCGGCAGACTGGCCACGCAGTGATGCAGGGCATCGCAGATCGCACTGGCGGAGAAGCGTTCTACGGGAACAACGATCCAGCAGCCCTGCTCGAGCGTGGCTTTGAAGACGGCGAGAACTACTACGAGCTGGCGTACCAGCCGAAGAACAGTCACTGGGATGGCAGATTCCGCAGCATCCAGGTATCGCTCAAGCGAGCGGGCTATCACCTCAGCTATCGCCGGGGCTACTACGCCACACCCGATCAGCCGGTCGGCGATGTGATGTCTGCGTTTGCGTCCTCCATGCGGATTGAGACGCCACCCGCGACCCAGCTCACCATTCGTGCCGCTCTGCCGACCGTGAGTGCCGGCAAGATGCAGATGAACGTCAAGCTCGACCCGACAGGCGTGGACTTTACCGAGGACGCGAACGGTGATCGCCGCGCAAGACTGCAAGTGGTGATGATGGCGTATCCGGTCGAAAAGAACGGCACGCTCGCGCAGGGAAACGAGTTGATGAAGCTGGGCCTGACCGAGAAGGATTACCGCGCCATGCTGACGGGTGGCATCCCATTTCAGCAATCGCTTGAGTTGAAGCCGGGCAGGTACGCGGTGCGACTGGGAATCGTCGATCTGGGCAGCGGCCGCATCGGTACGCTGACCGTGCCGTTGACGATGCCTGCCTCTTAGGTGAGCATCGACCGACTCTTCCCGGCCCAGCGTGCTCTCAATCGAACTTCGCGCGCCAGAATGCCCGCCGAATGGGTGTGAACCCGGAATGGCGTCGGCTTCCATGACGCCAATCGTCGGTAATGCCACGAAACGGGCGGGCAATGCCCCCTTCCGGGGATGGCCCGTCTCCAGACACCTTACTAAGGTAAGGGCTGTCAGGACGAAGAGAACCTTCCTGGGAACCTCACCGACCGGAGAGATAGCATGGCAGGCACCGAACGCAGCGTCATCGGAAAGAACATCACCATCACGGGCGACATCTCCGCGACGGAGGATCTGGTCGTCGAAGGCCGCATCCTCGGTCAGATTCAGCTCAACGAGAGCCGCCTCACCATCGGTGAAGATGGCTACGCCAAGTCACAGATTGTAGCGCGCGAAGTCGTAATCTCGGGCCGCGTCGAAGGACAGATCCTGGCCAGCGAGCGCGTAGAACTCCGCTCGACGGCGGTGGTCACCGGCGACATCACGGCACCCCGACTCATTATTCATCAGGACGCCGTCGTTAAGGGTTCGGTCGACCTCTCGCCCTCGCTCGCCATCAAGGCGCAGAAAGAAGCGCGGAAGCAGACGGAAGTCGAGAACGATCTGCTGCCCCCACGGATCGAGCCTGCAGCACTGGCCGCTTCGCAGGTTGCAGTCGCCGCGCCAGCCTACGCGAGCTAACACCTCCCCCGAAGATCCTGACGAGCGCGCTTCTCACTGGCGCGCTCGGAAAGCGCTCGCACCAAGAGTGCGCAGCACACGTTTGCTTTGCGACACTGACAGAAGGCCCCGGCCAGGGGCCTCTTTTTTT
>NZ_JBMGJV010000074.1:0-6056 GCF_051025295.1 Candidatus Dedyshia acidiphila
TTTTTTTGTTGGTGTCAGCAGGTATGTTGAGTCGTGACTGTCGATAGCTGCTTCCGCGAATATGAGCAGGAGTGGCTCGATTCTCGGCATGATCGCGCTCGGCAATGCCGCCGACGAAATCGCTCGGCGTCGCGCTGGTTGCGCCGTTGTGGCCGCTACTGGCAGGCGGCCCGTGACCACAGGTTTGGGGCTTGAGAACGCAGCGATGGGTGTCGACGAGGGCGGGTTCATTGTTGGTCAATGAGCCGACTGGAGACGACGGCCCCAAGCACGTGGGCAATGGGCGATGTCGCCGGCACTCCTCAGTTCACCCACGCATCACTCGACGACTACCGGATCGTCGCTGCGAATCAGCGAGGCGGCCAGCGAAGCACACGAGATCGGATCATCCCTTCCGTGCTGTTCACGGACCCGAGCTGGCTCACATCGGCGCAAGAGAGCACGACCTGGTGACTTCCGGCGGCAAGTTCAAGGTCACCCGCACATCCATGGCCGCGGTTCCTGCTGCTAGAACGCGGAACGCGGAACGACATCAGCGGCTTCATGAAGGCCGTGGTGGACGCGGAGAACGGCCTCATCCTCGGTGCAACGTTGCTCTGCACCGGCGTCTCCGAGGTGATCCAGCACGATCCAGATTGCAATGATCGCGGGACTACCCTATACCGCTCTTCGGGATGGGATCTTGTCGCATCCGACTCTGACAGAGGGCCTCAACATACTCTTTTCTCGGCTATAGGTTTCTTTTGCAGCACGTTGCTACAGACCAGCACGTTGCTACAGACCAGCACGTTGCTACAGATCAAGGGCGATGGCGGTGGTCGGGATCGCACAGCAAATCAGCACATTGCCCTCAAGCGGCGGGTCGAGTGGGTTCGGTGCATAGCGCACCTGACCATCCACCAGGCCGGACTCGCACACGTGGCAGACCCCGCTCCGGCACGACCAACGAACCGGAACGCCACATGACTCGGCAAACTCCAGGAGACTGCTGCATTGTGAGTTCCAGGGCACCGTGAGTGAGCTTCGCGCGAAGCTTACCTCCGGCCCAATACCTGCCGGTCCAGCAGGTACATGTGGAGTCGTCGCGGCACGTCCAGACATCCCCGGCGTCAGTGCTGTCTGTGTGCCGAACGTCTCGGAGTGGATGCGTGCCTTTGGAACTCCCCAGGCTGTCAGGGCATCGGCCAGATCATATGTAAAGCCGGTCGGTCCACAGAGGAAGAAGTCTGCTTCGGCTGGCAGTCCCCCGCTCTTCAACATCGAAAGCTGAAGGTGACCCGTAACGTCATAATCACGACCTACCGTATCGCTGTGTTCTGGTCTGCTGAATGCGACGAAGGAATGGTGGTTGCCCAGTCTTGCAAGCAGTCCGCGTACCTCCCCGGCAAACGCGTGCTCTCTTCCGTTCCGCGCCCCATGACACCACCACACGGATCTTGAACTGGCGGGCACCGAAGATGCGAGCGAATACAACATCGACAAGACGGGGGTAATTCCTATGCCCGCACTCAAGAAAACGACAGGTGATTCACCCGCTGTGAGCTTGAACCCTCCTCGGGGTGCACTCACATCGAGCGTGTCGCCGAGCCTCACTTCATCGTGGAGATATCGGCTTCCCGTGCCCCCGGTGCGCTTGACGCTGATTCGATACGTCCCAGCGCCAGTCGGTCCTGAGATCGAATAATTGCGTATAAGCGGCGAGCTCGCGCCTGCTGGCTTGAACCTGAGTGCGAGGAACTGCCCGGCAATGCACTCGGGCAAAGGACTGCCATCGATCGCGCCGAATGCAAAAGAAAGCACTTCCTCAGTCTCTCGCACAATCGCTGTCACCTTGAGCGGCCGCAGCCCCGGCCACACTGGCGGTGCCGACACTGTGGGAGCGAGACCTGCATTGCCTACCGAGTTCCCTGCCTGCTCAGCTTCGAGGATCGCCCTCAACGAATCCTGCCAACCCTGGCTCAGAGCTGGTATCCGAAGCGCACGTTCTAAGCCGTCACGCGTAGGTTCGGGGAGATAGAGCAGTCCGCCCATCTCAGCTATGGAGACGGCGCCGGGACCGTCCGATACCTTCTTGATCTCGTCGCCGGCTCCGATCAGTCCCTCTTGGATGACGCGGCAGTAGAACCCCGGCCGCTTGTGTGACACGAGCAACGACGGCATGTTCGGATTGTTCATTCTCAGGCCGACGCGATAGCAGGTCACTCTCGGCTGCGTCACCTCGAACAGCGCGTCACCGATACTGTAACGATCACCGACACAAACAGCCTCATCGGAGAGGCCTTCGACCGTCAGATTCTCGCCGAACTGGCCGTATTCAAAATCGTTCCGATTAAGAAGGTTCGACCAATAACGGTACGAGTCCAACTCGTACACCATGACGGCCCGATGTTCGCCGCCATGCCCAGCCAGGTCGCCTTGACCATCGCCATCAATATTGAGGCGGCGTGCCATCACTCGACCCGAGACGGGACGCTTCCAGATGGCGGTGTGCACGGCTTTGCCATTCCAGTCGACGTCCTGAGGAAGCCCAACATTGATCGAAACGATGGAGGCCATCAAGGTTCACCCGACGTTCAGGGTACGCGTACTCGCGCCAGCGCACATCATCTCTTTCTATGAGCACAGGCGGGTCAGAAGGCATGATCCCCACGTAAGCACCCTCGCAGCCATGCCCGGACTACAAGAATCGAAGGAGCCGCATGCCATTCCGTTGCGAGCCCTCTCCGAAACCTGCACCCGAAGATTTGAGTGGAGCGGAAGCGATTTAGCGTCCCTGTCACAGGGGGCATACCTGGGGTCTGCGGAGATCGGGTCAGTGCCTCAGAACCCGGACGCCATGACTACCTGCGACGTAATTGCTGAACCATGACCACGCGCCCATTATTGATATGTAGCCGCAGAACGGCTGTGCACTTCTAGTCAGAACGGAGTAGGACAATGCCAGACTTCGAGGTAAGAACTCTCACAACCGCCCCCGAACAGTCACGACCTGGACTGGAGGCGCTGCAGAAAGCATTCGGATTTCTTCCCAACATCGCCGGTGCTATCGCCAACTCGCCCACCCTGATCAACTCCCTCGCGTGCGTCTTTGGAAATGTACACAGCGGCAGCCTCAGTGAAGCTGACATCCAGGTTTTGCTGCTCACAAATGCAGTCACCAACGCATGCACATGGGCGGTTGCCTTCCACACAACACTTGCGCTCAAGCTGGGTGTGGGTGCTGAGAACATTCACTCGATCCGGGAAGGTCGGACACCTAAGGACCCCAGGTCCGCAGCGCTTTGGAGTTTCGCCAAGACACTCATCGAAACACGCGGGCATGTCTCACCGCAGCAACTTGACGTATTTCTTAGCGCTGGCTTCGAACAGGAGCAGGCCCTCGAGGTCATTGCAGTGAGCGCCGCATCAACAATCACGAACTACGCCGGAACTTTAGCCAACCCTCCGTTGGAGGCCCAGTTTCAGCAGAATGCATGGGCACCAAACAAGTAATCCAACCATAACGGTTCACTTACATATGCGTTCTGTTTGCAGGGGCGTTTGCGAGCTCATTTATCGGAAGTTAGTCCATCACGCCCCGGCAATGCCTCTTACGCCATCTGCGCTCAGGCGCTGCATTCTTCAAGAATTCTCGATCTCTTAGCCGCAGCCACCTAGCAGAACCTAACCAGTAGGGATGATGTATGCAAAACCAGCCCAGATACTCTCTCGCTTGTGAGACCACGCCGACAGCGTCGATCGGAAAGGCACCTATGCTCGGAGTGCTGCACGTTGGTGGTGGCTAGGGCAGCAAGCGATTATGGACGACTAGGCTTCATCCGTTCCCAAGGGACCACGCGAGAGGCCATTCGTCCTCTCGACGGCCTGTAGATTGACAGTACCTCTAGGCCAGAGCTCGCTCGGCGCGGCGCGCGATGCTGATGGAGCCGGTCCGCCTTGCTGAAGGGTCAGTGGACGGCGCCAGCCGAGGCGCCGGAAAGAAGCACGCCATCAGTGCAGCCCGTCCAGCATCAAGCACGTGCTGAGATTAGTCAAGGTGTGCAGGTGCTAACGAGACCGCATGAGTCACCCAGTGAGGCGACCACCAGCGTGATTCGATACACCATATCGGGTCACGATTGCTGCTTCTAGCTTTTACCTCCCCAAGAGATAGCCTTTGCAGGCGGCCAAGCGCCAACACGGTTGAGAATGCCGAACCAGTCCTCGAGGCGCTAAGTGTGAATGACTTTGCCGTTCTGCAGGTGATGGTTATGGGTCACAGAGCATTGCCGGCAGGATTGCGATCGCCGACGCCTCCAAACAATCCTCGAAACGTGCGAAACGGAATCGAAGATGTTTGTTCGAAGCCAGTCGCTTGCCTTCGCGATGTTGCCATCGGCCGCGTCGAAGACACCATAGAACTCGAAGAACGACCCACCGCCGCGCGTGAGGGGTCGCACCTGCATATGACCGTTGTAGTTCAAGGTGAGATCGGCACCATCGGAGGTTAGGAATTCTAGCCTCATCTCTGGATCGCTCAGTTCCAGAAGCCGTTCCCGCACGCCCCCCCCCCCCGCCCCGTGCTGCAGGGTTCTTTCTGCACTATCCTGTCAGGCGCATCTCCTGCTCTGAGCTCACTCGAAATGATGAAGGGAAACCACTCGGGAAGCGCGTTGAAGTTCCTGACCAATGCCGAAACCTTTTCGGAGTCTGCTTCCACGATGGTGCTGCCGTAAACCGTTGCCATGTACTGCCTCCTTGCTGCCGATGAGAAGAGGTGAAGACCCTGTCAGCAATCGAGGCGAATTACGACTTTCACGAGCGCGCCCCCGTAGAGGTGCCGGTAGGCGGCTGGACGACCTCTAGCGCCGTTTTCCGGGACTCATACCCGTCGTCCTAACCGCAGCCGACACGATGGAGCAAGAGCAGGCGGGAGCTCGCAAGAGCGGCAGAAGTCAGCGACTAAAGAACAAGGTGTGACGGCTTGCTGACAATAGAGGTTCTCAGCGAGCGGATAAAGCTCCTCACAGCGCGCTTCGCACAGAAGGGATCGCAGTCATGACACAGTCACCTGAAATGCAAGAGATGGTTATCATCAGTGGCGCATCCAGCGGCATCGGCGCAGCTACGGCGCGTGAACTGGCAAAGCGAGGGTTCCACGTCCTCGCGGGCGTGCGGCTCGACCAGGATGGCGAGGCAATTCAGGCAGCGGGCATAGAGCCGCTCATCCTCGACATCAGCAACCCGGACCACATCCGGGCGCTAGCGGCTCGGATCGACGAAGACCCGCAGGGCCGGGCAGTGCGGCAACTTCTGCCATAGCGCCAGTCCTTGCCACGCCACTGTCCGATGGAGCCGTAGCTAAATCTGAACCATCTCGCCGTCGACGAAGAGTTCGGCGCCATTCACGTAGCTTGCATCTTGGGAGGGGAGGAACAGGACCGCTTTTGCAATCTCATCCGGATTTCCGGCGCGCCCCAGAGGAATGTTTTTCGCCAATTCCGACAAGAGCCGCTCGGCATTTTCACGGCTACTTGGACTGACGCGTTTACGCGTATGCGCCGCGCCCTCAGCTCCTTTGCCCATGTCCGCGCGAAGCTTCGCACCGCAGCTTTGCTTGCGCTCAAGACACCGAATCCAGGTATCCCCTTGATCGTCCACATGGACGCATTCAGGACAGCGGCTGCTCCGTCGGGCATCAATGGCAACGCCTTCTGCATGCAGAAAAAACGCCTTTGACCTTCGTTGAGAACCCTGCTTCAAACTGATTCTCAGTGATCTGCTCGATGATCGCGTGCTCAGCAGATGTAAATATATGAGGCATGGCTTGGGATACGCAGGAAACACTCGTCTGGGCCCGCATCGAACGTGCGTAAAGCCGGTTTGGAGCCTTCGGCCGCTCGACGTGCGAATCGCGTGCTGTTTCATGCACGTCTAGGGCGCGCGACTCGCACGAACTCTCGCATCAGGACTTCGGCCCTAGTGATATCCCGCAAATGAACAGCAAGCCTCCGTGAACGGGCCCTGGTCGGCAGTCGTTTCGTTCAGAGTTTCTGCTCCTCCAGCAACCTCGTAGA
>NZ_JBMGJV010000075.1:0-5964 GCF_051025295.1 Candidatus Dedyshia acidiphila
CCCCCCTTTGGGGTAGGCGTCCGGACGAACCGGGTAACCAGGAGGGGTAGCTGGGACGCACACAGCCGCACCGCTTCAATCAGCCTGTGGAAAACCGGGACGGGCGTGAGTTGGGGGCGCCGTGAATGGCAGATTCGTTATCAACTCCAGGAGCACTGGACCGCGACGGAGTACTCAGCGGCAAACGGCGATCGCAGCGCTGGGTGCGCCGCGATCGCGCTCGGCATTGACCTAATTCCGCTCCCAGAAGGGCGGCGGTTCGATGCCCAGTGAGCGGAGGTAGACATACCCCTGTCCGCGATGGTGGTTCTCGTTGTCGATCGCGTACTGGATGGTTCCGATGTTCGTGTTCTCCCACTTGCCAAACGCGGCCTCGACCTTCTGAAACTGTTCGACCGGGATAGCCGGGAAGATCGCGTTCAGCCCAGAGGTCTGCTCGTCCCACAGCGCAAGCAGCTCGGCCTTGGTGGTTGGCTTGGCGCGCGTGTACTCCTTCCACTCACCGGTCGCCACGCCCTCTACGACGGGAATCGTCAGGCACAGAAACTCCCACGCCAGCTCGCCAAACGGACGCATTCCGGCCACCGAGGAAGAGAAAAGTTTGTCCTCTGGGAAGGCGGCGATGGTGCGCCGGGTCAGCCGGCGGTGCCCTTGCCAGTGCTCAAGAAGGCTTTCGGCTGATATCACGCTGATCTCTGCTGTTTGTGTGGTCATGATCGATCTCCTTTGTCCGCCCGTTGGTGTCTGCTCCCCGAGGGCTGAGGACGAAGCTACGCATCATTCCCGACAGGCTCTGTCGTAATTCGGATGCACACTGTCATTTGTGTACGACCCGATCATGCGCGTGCTGACTGTGCTCGAGATCCTGCAGGCACGCGACCATGTCAGCGGATCCGAGCTGGCAGAGCGGCTGGAGGTGGACCTCCGTACCATCCAGCGCTACATCGTTCGCCTGCAGGATCTTCGGATCCCGATTCAGTCGGTGCGCGGGGCCGGCGGCTTCTACCGTCTTCGGCCAGGATTCCGGCTGCCTCCGCTGATGTTCACGGAGGAGGAGGCCTTCGCGCTGACACTGGGGCTTCGCGCACTGCGTCAACTAGGCCTGGCAGCCTTCGCTCCAGCCACCGAGGGCGCCTCTGCCAAGCTCGAACGCGTGCTGCCGGACGCGCTCCGCGAAAGCATTCAGGAGGTGGAGGATGTCATCGCGGTCGAACCGGGGCCGTGGGTCATCTCCACGCCGGCTGTCCTCCTGATGCAGATGGCAACGGCGATCCGGACCCGCCGGAGAGTGCATTTCGCCTACCGGGCTCACTCGGGCGCGCAGACCGTGCGGGCGGTGGATCCGTACGGAATCGTTCATGCCGATGGTCGCTGGTACGCAATCGGCCATGACCACGCGCGCACTGCGTTGCGCACCTTCCGGCTGGATCGCGTCACGGAACTGAGTCTGGGGACAGAGTCGTTCGACAGGCCGGCTGCGTTCGATCCCGGTAAACACTTGCAGGCCGGACTGCCGTTCGTTGAATCCGGTTTCCGTATCGACGTGTGGATCGACCTGCCGCACGAGGAGGCACAGCGTGTCTTTGCGCCCAGGCGGGTGGCGACCGAGGCAAAGGATGGCGGCACACGCGTCCGCTGCAGTCGTGACCGGCTGGAACTCTTCGCAGCGATGCTACTTAGCTTCGGGCGTCGCATCGTGGTGCACGAGCCCGCAGAGTTGCGGGCAGTGTTCGCGCAGATCGCCGGACAAGCGACCGAAGCCGCCAGTACACCGGAGCACGAAGTGTAACTCTTCGGGGAACAAATAGATTGGCTTACGGCAGAGCGAACGCCACGTACGCCGCACCCTGTGGCCCCCTGGTATCGCGAGCGCCGCTGGTGGCAATCACGATGTACTGCTTGCCATCGACCATATAGGTGCTGGGAGTGGCTGTGCCCGCATAGGGCAAATCGGCCTGCCAGAGCAGCTTTCCGGTGCTCGCCTCGAATGCGCGGAGCTTGCGGTCGTAGATCGTGGCCCCGATGAACAGCATGCCGCCCGCGGTGACGACGGGTCCGCCGTAGTTCTCGCAACCAGTGTTGGTCAGTCCGTGGGCTGCGAGCTCGCGGTACTCGCCTAACGGCACCTTCCAGAGATAACGCCCGGTGTTCAGGTCGATTGCATTCAGTGTGCCCCAGGGCGGCACGACCGCTGGGTAGCCGTCAGGATCAAGAAAGCGGCGATAACCGGTGAACCCATACTTCGGCCGCGAGCCATCCAGCGGAGCCGCGCTGGTCAGCTCACGCTTCTCAGCACCCGCGCCGACGGAGGCAGTCGCCGTGGTGGCAGGCGGTCCGAGGAAGCGGAGGAGTGCCGCGTTGTCGTCTGCCGTGAGCTTGGGAAAGCCGGGCATGCGGCCCTTGCCGTTGTGAATGTTGCTGACGATCTGCGCATCGGTAAGCCGCGTCCGCACGCCGACCAGTGCCGGATAGTTCGAAGGAGCGCCGAGGCGATTGTCGCCATGGCAGAGCGCGCAGTTCTTTTGATAGACCTTGGCACCAACCGAATCGACGCCGCTCTCGGGAGAGACAGACGCGGGATCCGAAGCAGCACCCCTGCCGGTCTGCACGAACTCCAGCAACTGCGCGAGGCGCTGATCCTGGATCGCAGGAAAGCCAGGCATGCGCCCTTTGCCGTTGTGCACGACCTCGGCAATCTGTGCCTGCGTCAGCTTCTTATCGATGTGGACCAGCGACGGAAAGGCTGGTGGGTTGCCGGTGCGATCCGCGCCGTGGCAGACCGCGCATTGCGTCTCGTAGGTGATGTAACCCGGGCTGCCGCTCTTGTTCTCGGTAAGGGCGCCGGTCCACGGCAGATCGTTGGCATTGATGTAGATCACGCCAGAGCGTGGATCCACCGCAGGACCACCCCACTCCGCACCGCCGTCGAAGCCAGGGAAGACCACGGTCTGCTGGTCCACCGCGAGTGGCACGAACTGGCCACCGCTCCGGAATGTCTTGAATTGCCGGACCGCCCACGCGTGGGCTGCTGGCGTGCGCTTTGTCAGCATGTCGGCCGTGAGTCGCTGCCGCGCAAACGGGGCAGGCGCGAGCGGGATAGGCTGCGTCCTTGCGGCCACTTCTCCCGGCACCGTTGATGCGGGGAATGCACGTTCTTCCACTGGGAACAGAGGCTTGCCGGTGACGCGGTCGAAGAGGAAGACGAAGCCGTGCTTCGTGGTCTGCGCCACAGCATCGACAGGCTTCCCATCATGCATCACGGTCACCAGGGCGGGCGGAGCAGGGAAGTCGCGGTCCCAGATGTCATGGTGCACATCCTGGAAATGCCACAGCTTTCTGCCGGTACTCGCATCCAGCGCCAGGAGTGTGTTTGCGTAAAGGTCGTCGCCGATTCTGTCGTAACCGTAGAAGTCGCTAACTGCTGAGCCGGTGGGCACAAAGACGATGCCGCGCTTGTCGTCGACCGACATGCCCGGCCAGTTGTTCGCGGCGCCAGCGGTGCGCCATGCTCCCGCGGGCCACGTCTCGTAGCCCTCTTCGCCGGGATGCGGGATCGTGTGGAAGCTCCAGGCCAGCTTGCCCGTGCGTACGTTGTAGGCGCGGATGTCGCCACGTGGCGCCGGGTTCGCCTCCGGTGCGCGGAAGCCGACGATGAGCACATCTTTGTAGAGCACACCGGGCGTGGTGAGCGCGACCGTGTTCTGCGTGTAGTCGGAGTCGAGGTCCTTGCGCAGGTCGAGGCGGCCGCCCTCGCCGAAACCAGCGATGGGCTTGCCCGTCTGCGGGTCGAGTGCATAGAGAAAGTTCATCACGTACGCGAAGAGCCGGCTCTCGTGCCCGTCCGTCCAGTAGGTGAAGCCGCGGCTCGGCTGCCGCGCGCTGATACCTGGATCAAACGTCCAGATCTGCTTTCCTGTCGCTGCATCGAGCGCGATGACCTGCAGGGTCGCCGTATAGCCGTAGAGCACGCGCCCGACGACCAGCGGGTTGACCTGCAGGCCGCCGTCCGTGCCGGCATTGAAGCGCCACGCCGGCTTGAGCAGATGCACATTCGCGGGTGTGATCTGCGCCAGCGGAGAGTAGTGCTCTCCGTTGGCGCCACCGTTGTAGGCGGCCCAGTCCTGCCGAGACGCTGCCGGCGTTATCGCTTCCTGCGCCGATGCGTGAGACGTCTTCTTAGGCGCTACCCACGCGAGCAGAACGGTCGCTGCTATGGTGAGTGCAATCCAGACCGATGCAGTTACGAACGCGGGAAGACGAGAGAGCCTCATGGGTCGTCAGCCAGCGTACTTGATGATCTGCATGAAGCCATAGTCCATGTGCAGTTGTTGATGGCAGTGCAGAAGCGAGTCACCCGGGTTATCAGCCACAAAGTCGACGGCCACGGTTTGCAAAGGCATCACGTTGATGACGTCTTTCAGCAGCCCGCTCAGTTGTGTGTCGCCGATGCGGGTCACCTCGAACCGGTGACGATGCAGATGCATCGGATGTTGATCGCCGCTCGCGTTCCGGAAGAGCAGTCGATAGCGCTTCCCGGCTTGCACGCGCATCGGCTTCACATGCGGCCACGCATCGCCGTTGATGGTCCAGGTGTCGAAGCGCGAACCGTTCAACGCACCCGCATCGCGAAAGGTAAGCGTGAATGTCTCGGCTGGCTCGGGCACCGGCGCATTGAGCGCGAATAGCGCGTAGTCCCACTCCGCGGAGAGGGGGTCGCGCCACACCGGTGTGCCGGTGCTGCCCGCATATTCCACGACGATGCCAAGGCCCTTGGCGCGCTCGGTGCGGATGGTCGAACCGAGCACCCACACACCCGGCGCATTCATCTCGACGATGGCATCGATGCGTTCTGCAGCAGCCAGGGACAGGATCTCGACCGAGCGCGGCGTCGGCACCGGGTTGCCGTCCATCGCGATCACGCGGAAGGTGTGCCCCGGCAGAGCGAGCAGCACGTTCTCCGTCGCGCTCGCGTTGAGCAGCCGGAAGAGTACACGCTGGCCAGGCCGCACCCGAACGGGCTCACCCGTGCCGAGCATATGCGCATTGACAGTTGCGTATTTGTAGCCGACATCCGACCCGCTCGTCTGCGGCACGTTCGCGGACTGCTGCCGCATGGTCTCCACCATGGGCACGAAGGACGGCTCCCAATGATGGATCGCCAGGTTGATCTCCTGATCGTAGTGCGGCGTTGGCGCGTTGCCCTCGACCAGCAGGAAGCCGAACTGACCCGAGTAGGTGCCAAGCGCGAGATTGTCCATCGCCATCGCATGCGAGTGGTACCAGCGCGTGCCTGCCGGCTTGGGCGTGAAGTGGTAGCGCAGTGTCCGGCCGGCTTGGATTGCGGGCGAGCCTTCTTCCATCGCGCCGTCCGGGATCGTGCCGATCGATAGCCCGTGCCAGTGGACGATGTCCGTATGACGCGTGGCGTTTGTCACATCGATAGTGACCGGAATACCTTCCCTGAGCCGCAGCAGCGGACCGGGCACCTCACCGTTGTAGGCAGCGGTCCTGATCGAGACGCCGGGCCCGATGTCCAGCGTGGTGTTCTCGATGCGAAGGTGATAATCCGGCGCCGCTGCGGCATGTGCGTCCGCCCACGTGCGCAGTGAGCCCTTCGTTGCGACCGTAGCGAGACTCGGCAGCCGTGCGGTTGCAAGTGGCCACGCTGCAGCCATGCCGGCGCGCTGCAGGAACTCCCGTCGATTCGACACATCCACTCCCAGGGGTCAGGACCAGAACCGAAGCGATGGGATCACGCGGACAAATCTGGAGTCAATGAACGAAGCAGGTCGCTGCTGGTCAGATGGCGAGGTTAGCAAAGGATGTGTGGTCCCGTCCTGAGCCGATGCCGCTCATACGACCGGAGAGACGCCTACCCGTGCGCATCGCCTGACGGCAGGTCGACGAGACGATCGCGGCGTCTAAGCTGGCAAAGAGCTAGCTCTCCGTGGTGCCCGGGGGGGG
>NZ_JBMGJV010000076.1:0-5673 GCF_051025295.1 Candidatus Dedyshia acidiphila
GGCTCGCTGCGGACCACCTCACCGCCGACCCTGATGCGCTGCGCATGATCGCCGACTATGCCTCGGGCGACGGACGCAGCGCCTACAACGCGCTCGAGATCGCCGGCCGTCTGGCCGCGACCCACAGCGATCACCGCATCACGCGTGAACTCGCCAGCGAAGCGCTGCAACAACGCGTCCTGCTCTACGACAAGAATGGCGAGCAGCACTACGACATCATCTCCGCACTGCACAAATCCGTGCGCAACAGCGATGTCGATGCCTCGCTCTACTGGATGGGTCGCATGCTTGCAGGCGGTGAAGACCCGATGTACGTTGCACGCCGCCTCGTTCGCATGGCCATCGAGGACATTGGACTTGCTGCACCGGAGGCTCTCAACCTCGCACTTTCTGCGCGCGACGCCATGCACTTCCTGGGCAGCCCGGAGGGCGAACTCGCATTGGCCGAGCTGGTCGTCTATCTCGCGCTCGCGCCCAAGTCGAATGCGGTCTACACGGCGTGGGGTGCGGTGCGGCAGGACATTGAGACCACCCGCGCCGAACCGGTGCCGCTGCACCTGCGCAACGCGCCCACCCGCCTGATGAAGGAGCTGGGCTATGCGGAGAAGTATCAGTACTCGCACGATGTCGAGGGCAAGGTCGCCGACATGGCTTGCCTGCCGGAGAGCCTGCAAGACCGCCGCTACTACCACCCCACCAGCGACGGCCGCGAGAAGCTGCTGCGTCAGCGCATGGACGAAATACGCGAAGCCCGCGAACGCGCGCGCGAAGCCAACCTGCGCACTGACGCACAGCACCCTCACAAACGCTAGCGGATGCTCGCGATCTGCCGGTCACGCCAGTGACGCAGATCTACTCAGTGGCGTAGCCCACCATCTTCCAGCCGCTCCCCTCGTGCACCATCACTACCGTCTCCTGCTGACTGTGGCCATTCACAAAGACGGTGGTGTAAGCCAGCGCGACGTACTCGGCCTTCGGCAGATTCGGGATTGCGTCCTTCCATTCCGACGCGGACAGATCGCGCGTCAGCACCGGGTCGAGAGGCTTGCGCACGGCGAGCATTCGCCGCACCCAGCCCTCCTTCGGCACCTGCGTGTGGAAGTAGTTGGACGCCGCCTCCCAGCTTTTGCCGTAGTCCTCGGAGTCCTCGATCGCGAGCCATGCGTCGGCCGCGGTGTGCGCGGCAGCGATCGCATCCGCATGCTGTGCGTTGAGCTTTTCCTGCTTCTTCTGCGCTGTCGCAGGCAGCGTCAGTATCAGCGCCGCCAGCCATACCGTGGGCCTGCTCACCATGCGCTCAGATTAAATCGTGGCTGCGTCGCGCGTGAAAGCGTGCCCCGTCGCGCGGTCAGCGCACAAGGGCGCTTGCCGATGCGACCACCGGTGATGGCGGCCCGCTCGGCAGCTCCTTCACCGCGTCCAGGATGATGCCCGGCGTCAGCACCTCCGGCAGCACCTTCGCCCGCGCTCCTGCTGTGCCCGGATACAGCGCATACGTCGGCACGCCGCTCCTACCCAGCCCAGCCAGCGCCCGCGCGATGCTCTCATCGTGGCGCGTCCAGTCCGCACGCAGCAGCGCGATCTTGCCATCCTGCAGCTTCGACAACACCTCTGGGCGCTCGAGGACCACGCGCTCGTTCACCTGGCAGCTCAGGCACCAATCCGCGGTAAAGTCGACAAACACCGGACGCCCCTGCGCCTGATAGCTCGCCACCAGCGCGGGCGAGAACGTCTGCCACCGCTTGGTTGAATCAACATGCACCGTGCTCGCCTGCTCCGGCGCGGGCAGCGTGCGGATGGCATAGACCGGGGCTGCAATCGCTGCAACGACGACCACCGCCGCCGCGAGCGTTGCCGCGCCCCGTGCCGGCCATCTCCCAAGCACCCAGCCTGCAATCGCCAGCAGCAGAAAGCCCGCCAGCAAGCCAATTAGCGCATTTGTGCCTGCCGTGTGCGCAAATAGCCAGACCAGCCAGATCACCGTCGCAAAGATGGGGACCGCCGTCGCCTGCTTCAGCACCTCCATCCACGCACCCGGCCGCGGCAGCACGCGCGTCCACGCCGGCTGGAAGGCCAGAACGAGATACGGCAGTGCAAGCCCAAGAGCGAGCGCCGTGAACACAGCGAACGTGACCACTGCGCTCTGCGTCAGGGCGAAGCCGATCGCCGGCCCCATCAGCGGCGCCGTGCACGGCGTCGCTACGACCATCGCGAGCACGCCGGTGAAGAAGCTCCCCGACAGGCCGCGCTGGTTCGCCAGTGAGCCGCCGGCGCTGGTCACGCTGAGCCCCACTTCGAACATGCCCGCAAGCGACAGCGCGAAGAAGAACAGCAGCAGCGCGATCATCGCGACAAACACTGGCGACTGGAACTGGAAGCCCCACCCGAGTTGCTGTCCACCGGCACGCAGCACCAGCAGCACCGCGACGACAACCCAGAACGACACCACAATCCCAAGCGTATACACCAGCCCATGCAGCCGCATGGTGCGGCGCTCCTCGGTCGAGGACTGCACCAGCGCCAGCGCCTTAATGAACAGCACAGGGAAGACGCACGGCATCAGGTTGAGAATCACTCCGCCGACGAACGCCAGCCCGGCAAACCGCAGCCACCCCGCTGCGCTCGCAGCTGGCGCCTGCGCAGTGATCACACCAGGGTGCGCCGCTATCTCAAACGCGGCGCCATCACCCAGCACCAGCACGCCGTTCAGCGCAGTGAGCGTGCCGTGCAGTGCCTCATCCTTCTTCAGCGCCAGCGCAACGCCATCTTTGCGCTCTGTCACAACCTGCGGCGCGGCGTTTGCGAGCACGCTTCCATTCGCCGGAAAGAACTCTGCGCGCTTCTCCCCCGGAATGCCCGAGACGGCGAGCGTCAGCCCGTCAGCCGATGGCGCGAACACCGCTGCTCCCGCCGGCAGTGGCCTCGGGAACACCTGGCTGTGCGCGAACTGCAGCTTCTCTTGAAGCCCTGCACCACTCGCCGCCTGCGGCAGATTCACGGTGAGCGAGGCCTTCCCCGGGATGCACGCCTGCCGGCACACGAGCCAGGTCAGGTCCGCGCGCAATGCCATCGGCGCGGCACCCGGCACGAGATAGTGGCTCGCCTCTTGCGGCGTGTTGATCCATACGGGAAACGCGACTCGCTTCTCGTAGCCGAAGTCCATCAGCGGACCAAGCGGCAACCGGCGCGGCGCAGGATAGTCGAATGGAGTCGCTGTGAAGCCAGGCGGTAGATGCCACGTCGCGGTCGGTGGCTCACCGGAGTCGCCGGCATTCTTCCAATACACGTGCCAGCCAGGATCGAGCGTGTAATCGATCCACACGCGAAGCTGGTGCGACCTGTCGGAGGCGGCCGGGGGCTCGGGAACCAACTCCACCGAGAGATGCAGGGCCTTCGCGCTACTCGCCTGGGCCGATGCGCCGCGCACGCTCGCGCCGAACACGAAGAGCGTCAGCAGGACGAGATGCCATACGGTGGAACGCCAGGGACGAGCTTTCATAGGGCTTGCCACCATTGTAGGACGGCCCGCCCCCGGCGAAGTTACAGAAGCAGAGAGTTATCGGGCTGCGTGGCGGCGGGCCAACGCGGCGTGCTCTTTCAGCATGCAGCGATCCATCACCACGCCAATACCGTCTTTCTCCGCCCAGTCAGCGGCCTCTTCGTGCATGACGCCCTCTTGCAGCCACAGGTAGGGCACCTTCAGCCGCATCGTGTCCTTCACTACTTCAGGAACGAACATGGGCGCGCGGAAGACCTCGACCACGTCTACCTTCTCCGCTGCGCACGCCTGATCCAGATCGCGATAGACCTTCTGGCCCAGGATGGTCGCGCTCTGTGCCTGCGGATTCACGGGCACAATCCGGTAGCCCTGCTGCTGCAGGTACTCGGCAACGTGGTGGCTCGGCCGGTCGCGCTTCTCTGACAGACCGACCACCGCAATTGTCTTCGCCGTGTCCAGAATCCGCTGGATCAGCTCTGGCTCGTTCATCGCATCTCCTCTTGCTCTAACTTCGATGCGCCGGCCATGACGACCGACGCAGCAAGTCAGACGAGAGAAGAACGCTGACCGAGCTTACTCGGTGATGATGCGATCCGCCCATTCGACCAGGCCGACAAAGATAGTGGGATTCCCGTACTTGGCTCCGTAGTTCGCCAGGTCCGTCTCCGACACGCTGCGCGCTCGCGAACAGGCGCCGCACGCGAAGATCTGGACGCCCTTCGCCGACAGCTTGTCCATGGTCTGCGCCAGCGGAGGCCAGCCGACCGGCACCACAGCCTCGGCGACACTCTTGCGCATCAGGCTGACTGCCTCACCCAGCAGAAAAAGGCGCACCGTATGTCCCGCTTCCGTCAGCGCAAGGCCATGGAGAAACGGAAACGCAGCCTTCGTGGGATCATCCGATCCCCACGCGCTCTTCATGAATATGTTGAGGCTTCTGTGACCTGCCGGGGTGGGGGCCGCCTGCGGCGAAGCGAGCAAGGATGGAGCCCCGCCCATGGCCAGGATAGGTAAAGACGCTAACTGCGAGAGAAAGGAGCGACGCGACAAGAACACCTCCAGGGATGAACGCAAGAGAGGGCCCGGCCTGACCTTATACCCTCGCGACGCCATTCAAGGTGAACTCTTGTCGATATCTAGATATCCAATTCGTCTCCCGAAGCCGCAACCGGCGCGCCACCCTGCCGGCGCATCAGCAGGTAGCCGCGGATGAACGGAGCCAACGCGCCATCGAGCACGCTGTCCACATCGCCCACCTCGACCTTGGTTCGGTGATCCTTCGCAATGCGATACGGCTGCAGCACATAACTGCGAATCTGCGATCCGAAGTTGATATCCAGCTTCGAATCCTCCAGCTTGCGGCTCGCTTCCTTCTTCTTATCCAGCTCGTATTCATAAAGGCGTGAGCGCAGCATCTTCATCGCCTTCTCGCGATTCTTGTGCTGCGAGCGCTCGTTCTGGCACTGCACCACGATGTTGGTCGGAAGATGCGTGATGCGCACAGCGGAATCCGTAGTATTCACGTGCTGGCCGCCCTTGCCGCCGCTGCGATATGTATCCGTGCGAATTTCGTCCGGCTTGATGTCGATCTGGATCGAATCATCGATCTCGGGCGACACAAACACGCTGGCGAACGAAGTATGCCGCCGCTTCGCCTGGTCGAATGGCGAGATCCGCACCAGCCGGTGCACACCCGTCTCGCCTGACAGCAGGCCATACGCGGACTCGCCCGTGATGGTGAACGTGGCCGATTTGATGCCCGCCTCTTCGCCATCCTGGTAGTCGTTCATCTCGGTCTTGAAGCCTTCGCGCTCGGCCCAGCGCAGGTACATGCGCATCAGCATCTCGGCCCAGTCCTGGCTCTCCGTACCGCCTGCGCCCGGATGCACTGTCACGATCGCGTTCAGCGCGTCGGTCTCGCCCGAGAGCATGGTGCGCGTCTCGAGTTCTTCCGCATACTGTCCCAGCGATTTGATCTCACGATCGAGCTCTGGCTCTACCGCCTCGCCTTCGCGCGCCAGGTCGAAGTAGGCATCAATATCCTCGGTGCGCCGCGTCAGCTCGACGTCGTAAGCAAGCTGCTCCTCGAGCCGCTTGCGCTCACGCATCAGCACCTGTGACTCAGCGGGCTTGCCCCAGATCTCCGGATCGGCCAGCTTTTCTTCTACTTTTTT
>NZ_JBMGJV010000077.1:0-5211 GCF_051025295.1 Candidatus Dedyshia acidiphila
CGACCATCATTGGCGGCGATTTCAATGTCATCCCGGAAGATATCGACTGCCACAAAGCCGAGTCGTGGAGCCGCGATGCGCTCTTCCAGCCCGAGCCGCGCGCCCGTTATCGCACCATGATCGAGCGCGGTTACGTCGACGCGTTCCGCTCCCTGCATCCAGAGCTGATCGGCGCCTTCACCTATTGGGATTATTTCCGGCAGGCATTCGAGAAGAATCGTGGCATTCGCATCGATCACTTCCTGCTCTCGCCCGACTTGGCGCCTCGCCTGGTGCGTTGCGAGATCGACACGGGGCCGCGCGCGGAGCCCAAGCCGTCGGACCATACGCCGGTGTTCATCGAGCTTCGCTGACGAAGGGTCAGCCACGGTTGCAATCAGGCGTCACTTCGACGCACACTGCCGGAATCGCGCGCGGCGCAACCCTCCGCGTTCGAAGGAGGCTCCTGTGCTCGGCTCTCGCCTGATTCGTCTTGGCTCTGCGTCTGTCGCATGCCTCACGCTCTTACTCCCGACGGCGTTCGCGCAGTCTGCGTCAGCGAACGTGCAAGTGCCGGCCGACCCGCACACTGCATCGCTGCTCGACGTCACGCGCGCGGTCACCAGCATCCTGGCGCAGGTGAAGACAGATCTCGCGTCGCACCAGGGGCCGCAGCTCGTCTCCGCCGAATTCGACTTCCAGACCGTAACAACAACGACAGCCACCGGAGGCCTGAGCATTCTCGGCGTCCTGACCGCAGGCGCGGCCCACGCGCGCGACACCACCAGCGAGACCGACTTCGTCTACACCGTGCCCGAACCGGGCGTCGCTGCACCCGCCGTTTCGTTGGGCGGCTGGCTCGCGCGTGTGCGTGACTTCTTCCGCGGCAACAATGCGGAGCAGATGCAGGCAAAGGCAAACGTCGTGCTGCCTGCCGCCATTCGCCAAGCCGCGGTCGCGATGCAGAATGCGCCCGTGCTCGAGAACCCGACCGGCAGCGATCTCTCGAACCGCTCCTTCGTCGTGACGCTCGCTTATACGGTGAGGGACGATTTCAACGCGGGCGTCGACGTGTCTTCCCTGGTCGTCGTGACGCCGAGGGCTGCGCTCGATCACGCCAAGCAGAACGTACAGACGCTCCGACTGACCTTCCGCTATCCGGCGGCAAAGAATGCTGCGACGCCGTAGGCGGCGCAACAGAGACTCAGCGGAGGACGGCGAGCAGCACTCCGAGAGGAATCAGGCTCACCTGTGCCGTGGCCAGCGCGTAGCGCAACGCGGGGTGCCGTCCCAGGTGATGACGTTGTCCAAGCGCCGGGTCCTCCACCGTCCTCTGCAGCAGCCACGCAGCGACGACTGTCAGCGCCAGTGTCAGGACCAGCACCGTTGGCCAGCGCGACGCAGCTGGCAACGGCGCATGCAGTAGCAGCCGGATCGCCAGCGGCAGGCAGAACAGGTGCAGCAGGTACATGCCATAGCTCAGCCTGCCCATCCAGCGGAAGGGCTGAAGCAAACGTGGCAAGCTGCCCTCATACACGGCCAGGGACCACACCGCCGCCGTGCATACGATTGCGCTGACCGGCCCAAAGATGTGAAACCAATTGGTCCACGCGTTCACAATCAGCAGCACGATCGCGGCAAGTGCGAGCCACGGGCCGGTCGAGCGTAACCGGGGTTTGGCTAACGCCAGCAGTACACCAGCGAACAAGTTCAGCGGAAAGAGGTACCACGTGCCGGTGCCATTCGGGAGCAATGAGAACCGAGGCACCAGGAGCAGCGCCAGAATTCCTGCGAGCGCCACCGCAACGCGCAGACGGGTCTTGAGCAGAAAGACTAGCGGCAACAGCAGGTAGAACAGCTCTTCCACACACAGCGACCAGACGATCAGCAGCGGCAGCCGGGCCGCATCCGGACTGAGTTGGAAGGTGAACGTCAGATAGTATCCGCAGTTGTGCCAGAAGAGCTCTCTCCCGCCCGGCTGATGCATCAGTGGAGTCAGTGTGGAGAACGCCAGCAGCGCGATCGTCACCGCGTAAGCCGGGTAGATGCGCAGGAAGCGCCGGGCATAGAACTGTGACAGCCCCGGGTTTTCCAGCAGAACCCGCCCGATTAGAAAGCCGGAGATGCTGAAAAAGAGCGCAACGCCCGCGTGCCCTAGCCCGACTCCTCCTTTGCCCGTATGCAGCAGTATGACCAGAAAGCAAGCCATAAACCGCAACACGTCCAGCCATGGAAGGTAGCCGGGCAGCATCTTTGTTATTTGAGCCGCATCGCTGCCTTGTCCGGACGCGAAGGCTGTCGCGGCAGGCAGCTCGGGAAGCTCGTCGACTACCGCTGTTGCCGTGTTCCCCAGCCGCGTCGAGGCCCAGCCGCCGGGATCGGCATCCACATCCGCGCTAGGAACAGGCATAGTTGTTGTCACGATAACATTGGCCGGAGCCACTTCGATGAGCGGACAGCTACACCGCAGCGTTGCCGTAATCGGGTTGGGAAACTGGGGTAACTCGCTGGCCGCTTCGCTTGACGCAGCAGGATTGCTGGCGGCCCGGCTGCATGCGTCCCCCACTGCACCACCATGGACTCCGGCACAGACCCGGCAGCTCGATGCACCGATCCTGTGGCTGGCAGTGCCCGACGGTGCTATCGCCGACACGGCAGCGCGGCTGGTGCTGGCGCGTCCGAACCTCCGCGGACAAATCGTCGTTCATTCGAGTGGTGCACTCGACCGCTCTGTTCTCGTCGCCGCAGCGCAGGCTGGAGCGCAAACCGGCTCCGTCCACCCGATGATGAGCTTTCCGACGCGCCGGCGGGTGCCGCTAGCCGGGGTGCGCTTTGCCATCGAGGCGGAGGCGACGGCAATGGAGCGCCGGCTCTCCCGCATGGTGCGGCGGTTGGGCGGCGTGCCGGCTCCACTCGTCAGCGCGTCCAAGGGCCTCTACCACGCGGGGGCAATGTTCGGATCGCCATTGCTGGTCGCGACCCTCTCGGCGGGCGTGCGCGCTCTCTGCGCGGCGGGTCGGACGGAGAGGGAAGCGCTTGATCTGATCCTGCCCATGGCGGCGGCTACGGTTGAGAATGTCCGCCGCCGCGGGCTGGCGGCCAGCTTCAGCGGGCCGATTGCGCGCGGCGATGCCGCCACACTCAAAGTGCATCGCCACGCGCTGCAGAAACATCCTCTTCTGGCGCACGTTTACGACGCGCTGGCCTGCGCAGCCGTCCAGCAACTGCCCTGCGCCGAGCTGCCCTGTGCGGACCGGTCTGCCATCAAAACTGCCCTCGGCACCGCGGCAGACCACCCCGAAATCGTTCTCGAGAGCAAAACCAGGCATCCTGGCACTCGCAGAAAACCTGTAGACAGGCGACCATAGAGTTCAGGAGATTTTGTGGAACCGGAGTGTTACCCCAGCTCTGCCCTGCCCCATAGCAGCCGGCTGTTTCTCGACTACAGCGAGAGCAACACGCCGCTCACTCCGTTCTACGCTCATGCTGCTGCCGGCAAGGACTGGATCCGTGCCGGTCGCCCGCTCGATTCCGCGCACCGCACCCGCCTGGCGAACCTCCTCCGTGATCAGAACCAGGGCTTCGGCGCCGGTCCAGGCGCGCTCGCCAACATCGACCGGCTGCGCGATGGTGCTTCCGCCGTTGTGACCGGCCAGCAGGTAGCCCTCTTCGGAGGTCCGCTTTACACCCTGCTCAAGGCCGCCACTGCCATCGCACGCGCTCGCGAAGCTACCGAGGCAGGCATCGATACCGTCCCGATCTTCTGGCTTGCCAGCGAGGATCACGACTTCGCCGAGGTCGCGAAGGTGCGGCTCGCCGCGCCGGATGGGACGCTGAGCACGGTCGAGCTCGCCCCTGCCCCCATGCACCCCGTGCCAGTCGGCGCAGTCGCGCTTGGACAGGGCATCACCTCGGCTCTCGCCCAGGCAGAAGCGCTGCTGGGCCCAGGCTTCGTCAGCTCGCTCCTGCATGAGCTCTACAGGCCGGAGGCGACCCTGGCGGGTGCGTTCGCGGGGTTATTTGCGCGCCTTTTCGCGCCCTGGGGTCTGGTTGTGATCGATCCGGCGAGCCGCGGCTTCCACGAGCTCGGCGCTCCCATCCTCGAAGCGGCACTTACCCGAGCCGATGAGCTGCACGCGACCCTATTGGAGCGTGAGCGAGAGTTGCTCGCCCGCGGCTACCACGCGCAAGTCCTGGTCGCCGAAAGTTCGAGCCTGCTCTTTCTGATCGACGCGTTGACCCGTGCGCGTCAGCCCTTACGCCGCACCGCCATCCCGAATGAGTGGAAGGCTGGTAGCCATCGTTATACGACCGATGAGCTGCTCGCAATCCTTAAAGCAGCGCCTGAGCGTTTCAGTCCGAACGCACTGCTCCGGCCTGTGTTCCAGGATGCCGTGCTTCCGACCTCCGCGTACGTGGGCGGCCCGGCGGAGATCGCCTACTTCGCTCAGTCAGCGGTGCTCTACAGCAAGCTGCTGGGCCGCGAAACAGCCATCCTGCCGCGCCTTTCAGCCACCCTGCTGACGCAGAAGGTGCAGGCCAGTATGGAGCGGTTTGCAGTCTCGTTCCCGGATGCGCTGACCGCCCCGGATGCGCTCGCCGAGCGGCTGGGCGCGCGCACCCTGCCGGTCGAAGGCAAGCGCCTGCTCGCGAATGCGGGCAATGCGCTGGACCAGGAACTGACCGGCCTGACTGGCTGGATGGGCTCGCTGGACGAAGGCCTGGGCCGCTCTGCCAATACGGCCGCCTCCAAGATGCGCTACCAGATGAACCGTCTGCGGCGCATGGCCGCGCGACATCAATTGGAGCGCGAGAGCAGCCTGAGCCGGCATGCCGCCGCGATCGTGAACACGATCTACCCCGGCGGCCACTTGCAGGAGCGCACCGTGGCAGGCGCCAGCCTGCTGGCCACCCACGGTGATGCGCTGCTCGAAACCTTTGTCCACGCCGCGGAGGATTCCTGTCCCGGCCACAAGGTGCTCACCGTCTAACCCGCCGCTACTACAATGAGGAGCCATGGCGAAGCACAGCAGCCCGTTCGAGGTGACCTGCCCGGATTGCGGCGCGATCCTCAAGATCGATCCCCAGACCCGTTCCATCCTGAGCCACACCCCAGCGCCGCGAAAGCGCACCTTTGAAGACTTCGAAGGGGCAGCGCGCGCACTGCGGGAGCAGGAGGAGCGCAAGGAAAGCCTGTTCCGGCAGTCTGTCGATGCGGAGCGGAACAAAAAA
>NZ_JBMGJV010000078.1:0-5069 GCF_051025295.1 Candidatus Dedyshia acidiphila
TTTTTTTCACCAACTAATCCGAATCCACGCCGGCCCACCTTGGTCGGACCGAATAAGTCATAGAAATCTGCCTTGTTAAAATACGCGGAGACGAGCCACTCCCAGTAGTTCGCTTCAATGCCGAAGTGCAGGCGATCCCGCACCGCCGACGCGCCCGGAGAATACGACGCCGTCGTAGTGACGTGACTCAGCCCGAGGCTGTCTCCGAAGTCCAGACGCAAACCGCCAGCTTTCGCATCCTGGTAGCCCTGCACGATGGGGTAGACCGACTGCAGGCTCATGTTGCGCAGCGGACGGTACTCGCCTGCATAGGTGCGCAGTCGGACGTCGTCGATGTTGTTGCGCGAAGGCAGCTTCCAGGTTTTCAGCTCCGGGTGCTTCTCGACGACGGATTGCCCGAGGTACGGAATCGCGTTGACGTCCTCGATTACCCGGACCGGCAGCTTCACCAGGCGGAAGCCCCGGGCCGAGTACTCGAATGCCGCGGCACTTTCGTCCGGGAGCGGCATGGGCCGGAACAGTCCAGTCTCCGAATTTGTAAGTGCATCGAGTTTCTTTGTCTCCAGGTCAAAGCGAAACAGGTTCGACGCGCCCGTCAGATACGACGATCCGTAGAGATATCGGCCGTCCGGCGAGAAGGTGAAGCTGTCGGGTGAGTTGAACTGGAAGTCGTAGAGGACTTCGTGCTTTGTCTCTCCCGCTCGCAGGTCCGCTGTCTGGTAGCGCACCAGCCGCTGCGTTCCGGTGGCGTCGATCATGCCGCCGGTCAGTTGTGTGCCGTCGGGCGAGATATCCAGGTTGAAGAGATCCGACGCGTAGGGCAGCGTCTCAAGCACCTGCATGCCGCGGAACGGCGACGCAAACCGCACGATGCTCGACAGGCCGTTGTTGTGCCGCATGCCCCAGAGCGATGCGTCCTTGCGGCAGAACACGAGGTCGGTGACGCGCAGGTTGCGACCGATCATGCTGCGCTTGCGCGTCTTCAGATCGAAGCTGTGCAGGCTTCGCAGACCATGCGTGTTGTTGGTGGTGAAGAAGAGACGCCGCTGGTCCGGATCGAACGCGAGCGAAGTGACATCGTAGATCGCGCCGCCCTGCACATCCGTGAGGTGCTCCACGCGCCCGGTGTCGAGATGAATCGCCGCGAGATACGGCATGGCCCCGGTGCGCCGCACAGCAACATAGATGGCATTCGTCTGCGCGTCATAGAAAGACCGCGAAATGGAACCAAGATTTCTGGGCGAGATAGGCGTGACCGCCGTGACCGGATACTGCCGGATCAGTCGAAGATTGTTGTCCTGCCACTCGCGCTCGAACGCCAGCCAGCGATGCCACTCATCGCGCAGAGACGAGCCATACACCTCCTCGAACTGCCGCTCGAAGTAGGCGTGGCTGGTGTTGTTGCGGACGACCCACGAGGTCAGCTTTTCCGGGCCGTACTGGCGCGCGAGATAGTTCATGAAGCGCGTGCCGTATAAGTACGAGTTAGCGCCCACCTGGAAGTCGGCCGACGTCCCCTCGGACTCAAGGCCGACCACGTCGTACATATAGCGGCGATCGCGCACAATGCTGCGGAACACCATCTCGTCGTAGCCGCCGAGCGCCCGTCCCAGGCCGCCGCCCATCCATGTCTCCATGAATACGGCCGCTCCCTCATGGAACCATCGCGGCGAATAGACGCGCGGATTGCCGAGAAAGCTGAAGGGAATCGAGATCGGGTCGTCGACGTTCGGCAGGATCTTGCCCGAGAACAGCGTCCGGAATCTCGCGTCACGTGGCGCGGTCTCGTCGCCCATCACGATATGCATCATCTCGTGCTTGGACATCAGTCCCATGCGCTCGGCGGAGGGCAGTGTCTCAAACACGAGGTCGAATGGCTCGATGCCGATCTGGATAAAGTTCGCGGGCACGGTTCCGGCGCCGCCGTAGCCAGAGTCGTCGAAGTCCTGGATCAGGATTGTGACCTTGCCACGCGGCTCATAGCCGAACTTCTCGCGATAGAACGTCTCCGCATTCTCGAGCGAGCGGATCAGCAGCGGAGCCAGGTATTCATGCTCGGGCGAGTAGTAGATGACGCGGAAGTGTTCGGTTTCCTGACTGTAGAGCCGAGGCTCCGCATGCGCCGGCAGAACGCCTGCGAGCGAGAGGCACAACAGCAGCGCCGCCACGGCGCGAAGAGAGGTGAAACGTCTTCGAGGCCTGATCCCGACTCCAGTGGTTCGCGTGTGTTGAGCAGACAATACGGCAGTCGGAGCAACGCGGGGAACGAAAAAGAGGGCGCCGTTGCTCAGTGAGCAGCGGCGCCCGAAACTCGTTCCGCTTACTGCTTAAGCTGGCTGCTCATCTGGGTGCTCATCTGCGACTGCATGCCGGCCTGCATCTGCGCGCTGTTCAGCTGGTGAAGCTGACCATTCTTCATCTGGTAGGTCATGCCATTGCTCAGCTGGAACATCTGCCCGTTGGTCAGCTGGTGAAGCTGGCCGCTCTTCATCTGATATTTCATACCATTGCTCAGCTGGTACAGCCCGCCGCTGCGGAGCTCATGCAGTTGACCATTCCGCATCTGGAAGTACATCTCGTTGCCCTTCAGTGCCTGATGGAGCTGGCTGCTGCTGAGCTGGTACGACATGCCGTTCGCCAGTTGCACCATCTGCCCGCTCTTCATCTCCGCGTGGACGCCGTTGCTGAGCTGGCTGAGCTGGCCGTTCTTCATCTGGAACAACTCGCCCGTCTGCAGTTCCGGCGTCTGCGAGTTCTTCGCATCCGCAGCGTCTGCCTTGATGGCGACGGGCGCGTCATTCGGGTTCACGGAGGCATCAGCCGGCTGGTCGGCACGGTAGACCTGGCGCTGCCCGATGGCGCCCTGCCCGTCGCGGGCGGTGGCTGGCGGAAGGATGCCGAGCGAATAGAGCAGGCCCCCGGCAACGATCACCGCGGAGCCCCCGAAGAGTGCCAACTTCTTTGCGTTCATGTCCTGTCTCCTGAGATCGAAATCTGGCCGGGTGCTGCGAAGTCTTCTGGCCGCTTGGTAGGGTTAACAAGGACGCTGCGCCGTTCGTATCATGCCGCTGCATTTTTTCTTTGTGCGGACGCTTTTCGAGGGAAAAGGCCTGGTCAGGGAGGCGGAAGGCCATTCCTGCGCTCCGACCGCGCGCGGCTTCCCCGGCAGCCTCAGGTCGAAATCAACCGGCGGCGACCCGCTACACTCACATCTGCGGCTGCCGCCAATGCAGGGCCCATAGCTCAACGGTTAGAGCAGGGGACTCATAATCCCTTGGTTGGGGGTTCAAATCCCTCTGGGCCCACCAGATCCGTCGCGCTGCCCACGATCACGGCCCACGTCGCGCGAGCATGTGGCTTGACCAAAGCGCGAGCGGCGACTCGTACTCTGCGTTGCGTCCTGGGACAGTGACGGACCGTCACACGAGCAGGCGTTCATCTTGCCGCATGGCGAAGGGGAGGAAGACAGCCGCGGCTGAGCATGCACGCTCCCCTCCTCCTCTCTCTTATCGTTCTGCTCAGCATCGTGCTCATGCTGGTCCGGCCCCGCGGCATCGCGGAGGTGTACTGGGTCGGCGGTGGAGCCGTGCTGCTGGTCGCCCTGCGGCTGATACCGCTCCGGCTGGCCGGACGGGCCGTCGCCGAAGGCACCGATGTCTACCTCTTCCTGATCGGCATGATGCTGCTGTCGGAGCTCGCCCGCGAGCACGGCGTCTTCGACTGGCTCTCCGCCACTGCCGTGGACCACGCGCGCGGCTCACGCGTGCGCCTGTTCACGCTCATCTATGGCATCGGCACAGTCGTGACCATCTTCATGTCAAACGATGCGACCGCGGTTGTGCTCACGCCAGCCATTCTGGTCGCGGTGCGCAGGGCCAAGGTTCCGCCGCTGCCCTACCTCTTCGCCTGCGCGCTGATCGCGAATGCTGCGTCGTTCGTTCTGCCTATCTCGAATCCGGCAAACCTGGTCGTCTTCCACTCCCATATGCCGCCGCTCGCGCGCTGGCTGCTGCTCTTCGCGCTGCCGTCGCTGCTCTCCGTTGCCGCCACCTACACCGTTCTGCGAGTGGTGTTCCGGCGAGAGCTGAACGGCGCGGCCGAGGCGGACGTCAACGACAAGCCCCTACCGGCGGAGGGCAAGGTCGTGCTCGCCGGGCTCGCCGCAGTGGTGGTGATTCTGCTGGTTGCGTCCGCCTTTGGCAGAGACCTCGGGCTGCCGACCTGTCTGGCCGCGCTCGCAGTCACCGCGGTGCTCTCGATCCGCACACGACGCAGTCCGCTCGCGCTCGTGCGGGAGATCAGCTGGGGCACGCTCGGCTTGGTCGCGGCACTGTTTGTGCTGGTCGACGCCATGCGCAGTATCGGCGCACTGCGCTGGACCACAGCAGCGCTGGCGTGGGCGGAGCATTTGTCGTCGGGGGCCGGCGCCCTGCTCACCAGCTTTGCGGTGGCGGTCGCGAACAACCTCGTCAACAACCTGCCGCTCGGCTTGCTCGCCGGCGCCACGCTGTCGACCGCGCATGCGCACGAGCTGCTGACACAGGCCGTGCTGATTGGCGTGGACCTCGGGCCGAATCTCTCTGTCACCGGCTCGCTCGCCACTATCCTGTGGCTGATCGCGTTGCGCAAGGAGAAGATCGAGGTCAGCTTCTGGCAATTTCTGCGCGTGGGTGCGATCGCGATGCCGTGCGCGCTGCTCCCGAGCATGGGCGCAGCGATCCTGCTGCACATGCTGGTGCATTAGAAACGCTGAATGGAGACGGTAGGACGGCGACGAGCGTCGCCGTCCCGGAGTGTTTTAGAGCGACATGCCCTTCAGGTACTCGCGAAAGCTCGGCCCCAGATCGCTGCGCTTCAGCGCGAACTCGACCGTGGCCTGCAGCATGCCCGCTTTGTCGCCCGCGTCGTAGCGCTTGCCGGTAAAGGTGTAGCCGTAGACCTTTTCCGTCGCGAGCAGCCCCTTGATGCCGTCGGTCAGTTGCAGTTCGCCGCCTGCACCCTTCGGAATCGTCTCGAGCAGCTCGAAGATGCGCGGCGTGAGAATGTAACGGCCGATGATTGCATTTTTT
>NZ_JBMGJV010000079.1:0-4656 GCF_051025295.1 Candidatus Dedyshia acidiphila
TTCGACATATATCGAACGAGGAGGCGGAGTTGGCAAAGCTCAAGGGCAAGATCGCGGTTGTGACAGGCGCGTCAAAGGGCATCGGCGCTGGAATCGCAGAGGCGCTGGCGGCAGAAGGCGCTACGGTTGTCGTCAATTATGTGAGTAGTCGCGCCGGGGCCGATGCGGTCGCAGAGCGCATCCAGAAGGCGGGCGGCAAGGCAGTCGTGGTGCAGGCTGATCTCTCGAAGCCGGAAGACGCGGTGAAGCTGTTCGGCCAGGTTCAGAAGCAGTTCGGCAAGCTGGATATCCTGATCAACAACGCTGGCGTGTATGAATTCGCAGCGCTCGATCAGGTCACACCGGAACACTTCCACAAGCAGTTCGACCTGAACGTGTTGGGGTTGCTGATCGCGACGCAGGAAGCGGTCAAGCTGATGGGCGAGGGCGGATCGATCGTGAACATCGGCTCCATCGTGGGCCGCTGGGCAATGGCTGGAGCTGCAGTCTACAGCGCCACCAAGGCCGCTGTGGATTCGATCACTGTGTCGCTGGCACGCGAACTCGGACCGCGGAAGATTCGCGTGAACTCTCTCAATCCCGGAATGGTCGAGACTGAAGGTGTGCACAGCGCTGGCGTGATCGGTTCAGACTTTCAGAAGCAGATCGAGAAGGACACGGCTCTCGGCAGAATCGGTCAGCCAGCTGACATCGCCCGTGCTGCAGTCTTCTTCGCGTCGGACGATTCGGGGTGGATCACTGCAGAGACAGTCGTGGCCTCGGGCGGACAACGCGGCTAATCAGCACTTGAGATGGGAAACGATGGCCACGCTGCAGTGAAAGCTGCTGCGTGGCCGTCTTCCTTTACTCGATGACCAGCATCACCTGCCCGGCAGCGACCGTGTCGCCGGCTGCCACGCGTAACTCGGTGACGCGGCCCGCACGCGTCGCCTTCAATTCGTTCTGCATCTTCATCGCTTCCACCACGAGCACCGGATCATGCGCCGCCACCTCCTGCCCGGCCGTGACGAGCACGCGAGCGACGCGGCCCGGCATCACTGCCTTCATCAGCAACTTGCCATTGGCAGCCCCGCCCTGTTTGCGCTGAGCACGCAGCGAGCGCGGGTCTGCAACCGCCACGCGATGCTGGCCGCCGCGGAGGGCGACGAAGCGTTCGTCCGCCGTCCGCACGGGCACACACCGATGGGCGCAACCGTCGATCAGAAGCGAAAAAATGCCGGGCATCGGCTCACAGATATCGGCTTCAAAGCGGCGGCCGTCCATGAGCACGGTGTATCCGGTGGTCGTTGGTTCTAACTGGAGGCGCCGCACAGCGCCATCCACATCGACGTCGTAAATCATCCGCGCAGCGCCTCCCGCAGTGCCTGGAGCCGCCATGCAGACGCGGTGGATGACGATGATCCCGCCGTCGTGCTCATGGCGGGAGCAACAGCGGCCGCCGATGAATGGATAGCCGCGATCGCTGCCGCCATCGTGTCTCCTTCGGCGCTACCGTCCGCCGCTACGGTTCGAGGCGCGTCCGCAGCGAGCAGCCGGTCGAGATACCCGGTGTCGATCCGCGCGGCGCAAAAGGCCTCATCCGCCAGCAGCCGCCGGAGAAGCTTCAAGTTCGTCTGGATGCCCCCGATGACGTATTCATTGAGCGCCGCACGCAGCCGGGCTATGGCGGTCGCGCGATCCGGCGCGTACGCGACCAGCTTCGAAAGCATCGCGTCGTACTCGGTCGGCACCTCCCAGCCCTCGTACACGCCCTCATCTTCGCGCAGACCCGGGCCGCCGGGGCGCACCAGCCGCGTGATCCGACCGGGCGAGGGGAGAAAGCCAGCGTCCGGGTCTTCTGCGTAAAGCCGCACTTCCATGGCATGGCCGCGCAACACGACCTGCTCCTGCGTGAAGGGCAGCGGCTTGCCTTCTGCGATCGCGATCTGCAGATGAACAAGATCGAGGCCGGTGACCAGCTCTGTCACTGCATGCTCGACCTGCAGACGCGTGTTCATCTCGAGGAAGTAGAAGTTCTCTGTGTCATCCAGCAGAAACTCGACCGTGCCTGCATTGACGTAGCCAGCCTGCTTCGCCAGCCGGCAGGCCGCCTCGCCCATACGCTCACGCAGGGCAGGACTCACAACCGCCGATGGCGCTTCCTCAATCACCTTCTGGTGCCGACGTTGCACGGAGCACTCGCGCTCGCCTAGATACAGCACGCTGCCCTGCTGATCCGCGATCAACTGGATCTCGATGTGACGCGGCCGCTCGATGAGTTTCTCGAGATAGACCTCGCTCGACCCGAAGGCACGCAGGGCCTCCTCGCTCGCAGCGCGGAAGGCCTCCGGCAGTTCAGCTGCGCTGCGGATCGCGCGCATGCCCTTGCCGCCGCCACCGGCCGCGGCCTTCAGCATCACCGGATAGCCGATGGACTCCGCGATGCCCAGGCCCTCCTCTGCTGTGGACAGGCCAGTGACGGAGCCCGGCACACGTGGCGTGCCTGCGCGATCCGCAGCGGCCCGAGCCCGAGTCTTTGAGCCGAGCTCCCGCATGGCAGAGGCGGGTGGCCCGATGAACGTGATACCGGTGCGTGCACACGCCTCAGCGAAGTCCGCATTCTCTGAAAGAAATCCATAGCCCGGGTGAATCGCATCTGCCCCGCACTGGCGGGCGATGTCGAGAATACGATCACCACGTAGATACGAATCCACTGACGGAGCAGGGCCGAGACGATACGCCTCATCCGCATGCAGCACATGCAGTGCGCGCCGGTCGGCATCCGAGTACACCGCGACAGGAGAGATGCCGAGCTCGCGGCAGGCGCGCAGCAGTCGCAGCGCGATCTCTCCCCGATTAGCGATCAGGATCTTGCGAAGAGTGGTCACCCGTGTCGGATTCTACTTGCTGACAGCGTTCGCTTGCTTTCGGCAGCCCGGGATGCAGCCAGAGCAGCGCAAAAGCAGAGGCGCCCCGAAAGATTCGTGGCGCCTCGTGATGCGAGAGCGAAGACTTACTTGGTCGACTTACCCTGAGTTGCGCGGTTGGCCTTCTCTACGTTCGCCTTGCGAGCGCCGATCGCCTTCTCGGTCCATTCCTGCGCCTGCTGCAGGTCAGCCTTGCGCGCGTCGTCGTTGCCGCATTCGATCTCTGCCTTGCGACGGTAGGCGAGGTTGATGTACGCCATCGCGTCCTCGTACGAGGGCCGCAGATCAACTGCCTTGTGCAGCACGTCAAGCGCTTCATCGACGAGGGGCGCATTCTCCTGCGCCAGCTTCGGGCAGATCTTCTTGGGAATGCCGCCATCCGCCGCCTGCTTCTCGGTCAGGCCATTCGAGCCGAGGAAGTCGAGCGAATTCTTACGCGCCTTACCCCAGTCGATGACGCCGATCGTGTAGTAGGCCTCGGGATCCTTGGGATCGGCCACAAGCACCTTCTGCTGCCACGCCTTCGCCTGCTCGGCGTTGTTCATGGAGAAGTAGATCGAGGCAATTCCCTTGATCGCGGTGACGTTGTTCGGATCGACCTGAAGCGCGTCCTTGTACGCCTGGATGGCGCTGTCGGCGAGCTTCTTGTTTCCCGGCGTGTCCGAGTTCGGCACCACCTGCTGCGCGTACGCAGTCGCCAGGTAGAGGTGAGTCATCTGCAGCGAGGGGTCCAGATTGACCGCAGTCTGGAAGTGATCGATCGCCTCTTCATACTTGGCGTTCTTGTAGGCTTGAACTCCCTTGTTGAGCTGATCGCGCGCCTTAAGCTTGCTGCACCCAGTGGTGGCGAGGAGCATCGACAGGCTGGCAACTGCCGGCATCCACACTCTTGCAATACGCATCATTCTGCTTCGTTTCTCCTTCGAAAGGTGCCAGACCGCGGCGCGTTATTGGGGTCCGTTTCCTGGGCAGGGAGGGAATACTCTGCACAGGGATTGTAACTGGTTTCTCTTACCCTGCAACTCGGCCCTCTAACTCGGGCCCAAGACAAAGCCGCGGCCGATGGCGGCCGCGGGCTGAAGAGAGAGGCAGCCTTTACTGGCCTGCCTCGATCTTGGGCGTGATGAGTCCGACGTGATCAACGCCGGCGCCCTTGGCAATGTCGATCCCGTTCGCCACGGGGCCGAAGTCCAGATCCTTATCCGCCTTGATGAACATCACTTTGGTGGCGCGGGTGGCGAAGATCGACTGCAGCTTGCCTGCGATGTCTGACTTCTGCACATCCGTCTCATTGATCTTGTAGGCCGGCTGACCGGTTGGTGTGTGCTGAATGATCAGCACGATCGCCGTGTCATTTTCCTTCTGCGGCTGATTGTTCTTCGGTGGCTGCGGCACCAGTGCTTCCAGGCCCTTCGGCGACACCGGCGTGATGGCCATGAAGATGATCAGCAGCACCAGAAGGATGTCGATCATCGGAGTGACGTTGATGTCGGAGGAGAGTCCGCCGCCACCACCTGTCGAGAATGCCATAGTCGTTTCCTCAGCCTCGAGACGGCCCGCCTTCGCAAGCCGACTCGGTTCGATTGTCTGCCTGGATCGGGGTCAGCCGAACCAGGGAATAATCCCGGTTTACTGCATGCCGCCGGCGACCGTGTTGTTGGGCTGTTCCGTCAGAACGCCCAGCGTGTCGGTGCCGGAGGTGCGAATGTTGTCGATCGCCTCCATCACGACGCCGTAGTTGGAGCGGGCG
>NZ_JBMGJV010000080.1:0-4330 GCF_051025295.1 Candidatus Dedyshia acidiphila
TTTTTTTCAGCTGCTCGTCATAGCCATACAGGAACGGCACCGCCGTGTTGCCGCCCAGCCACCGGTGCGACACCACGGATCCGTTCTTGGCCGACACATCCGCCTGTACTGCCTGCTCGCGTTGCATGTGGCATGTCTGGCACGTGGACACGGCCGGCTTGCGATAGAACGGCAGTGGCGACTGCTTTGCGAACGATGACTGCTGCCACTCGTCGTAGAGCCCGATCGCGCGCAGCCATTTGTAGTCGTTCAGCGTCTCCGGAATATTCGCCTTGTGGCAGGACGCGCAGTACTCCGGCGTGCGGTAGAAATCCTTCATTACCGCGGCCTTGTGCCGGTCCACATGCGCCGTGATCTCGGCATAGCTCACTTCGCCCGGGATCGGCTTGCCCTGCTCGTCCACCATCACTGCCGGCACACCCATTACGAACGAGCCCAGCCCATATGTTGGCTGCAGCTTCTGGATCGAGTGGCACACCATGCACGTGACGCCATCCTGGTCGAACTCGCGGCTCTCGTGCACGGGGTTAGGCGTCACCTGCCCGGAGAACAGCCCGATCGGATTATGGCAGCCCTCACAATGACGCGAGAGCTCCATGCCCTTCGTGTTCTGCAGCAGGCCGACGTTCTTTGTGTAGAACGGCGTACGGAATGAATTCGAATGCAGCGACTGCCGCCACTGGTGGTATGTCGCTTCGTGGCAGTGACGGCAATACTGCGCCGTCGGAAACGCGCCGGCCTCGATAAAGGTATCGCCCTCGATCTTCGCGTTGCTGGGCAGAAATGGCTGCCCCTTGCCGAAGCGATAGCTGTATGTCTGCTCCACCTGGGTCGCGTACTGCTGGCGCTTCTCGTCCACACGTTCGCCCGCGTGGATGCTCTTGAACCCCCCGGTCAGTGCCAGCACCAGGCCAACAGCGAGCAGCATCCGTCGCACGCCGGGATGTGTGGCACTGCTCGTCGGACCTGTGCGGCGCATGGGCTGTTTTTCGGGGAGCATCGGAGGGAACCGACTCGAACTATAGCGGGCAGCACGCAAGCCTCGCAAGCAATGGCACCGGCGCAAACGCAAGGAAACATTGATAGTTCCACAATTCCACCCTTCGATGGACCACCGTCTCATCCCGAGGGTTGGCCTCCGTGTTCATCCGCTCACGCCCGCTCTCGGACCCAATCCGACGGCGCGCATCCAACCACGTAGTTCCCCTGTGAAAGGAGTCACCCTTCCCCATGTCCGAACCGCATTCGCAAACAGAAGCGACCGACAAGATCTGGAGCCTCATCAAGGACATCCATGTCGCCATGCTGACCACCACCGACCCCAACGGGTCCCTCTACAGCCGTCCCATGGCCACGCAGCAGGATGACTTCCATGGCGAACTCTCGTTCCTGACCAGCGGTCACTCCGGCAAAATCGGAGAGGTCGAAGACAACGCGCAGGTCAACCTCACCTACGTCGACACGCACAAGAGCACGTTTGTCAGCCTGAGCGGCAGCGCCCGGCTGGACCGCGACCGCAATCGCATCCGCGAGCTCTGGCACCCCACCTTCAAGGCGTGGTTCCCGAACGGTGTCGACGACCCGGACATCACCGTCCTGACCGTGCGCGTGGAAGAAGCCGAGTACTGGGACGCTCCATCGAGCGCGCTCATCCGCAACTTCCGCATCCTCGAGCGCGCCGTTCGTGGCGGCGAGGGCAAGGTAAGCGACCACGCACGCATGCCGGTACTGCCCAAAGCATCCTAGTCAGCAGTACGTCACCGACACGGTCTCCTATGCCCATACGCCAAGCCCTTCGCACCATGCCGCAGGAGACACCGCGCAAGTCTGAGGACAGCTCCGACTCCCCTCAGGTCCAGCAGGATCTCGAGCGACCGACAGCGCAGCAGATCTATGCGCAGGTCTCGAAGAATGCGCGCCAGGAGTTGAAGCGTCCGGCACGCGCGCTGGCCGTCTCCGGCTTTGCCGGCGGCATCACGATGGGCCTCACGGGCCTCGCCACGGCAATCGCGCGCGCCGACCTGGGCACCAGTGGCTGGGCCTTATTCGTCACCTACCTGCTGTACCCGGTCGGCTTCATCGCCGTGATCGTCGGCCGGGCGCAGCTATTTACCGAAAACACGCTCTATCCCGTCGCGCTCGTGCTCAGCGAACGGCGGCACTACATGTCCACACTGCGGCTCTGGGCCATCGTTCTTGTCTGTAATTGTCTCGGTGCCCTGGCTTTCGCCGCACTCGCGGTGCGCACCCATGCACTCGAGCCGAAATACGTTGAGAGCCTCTCCGCCATCGGCGTCGAGAACGTCAGCCACTCGCTCGGGGCCATCTTCTGCAGCGCCATCCTGGGCGGCTGGATCATCGCTCTCGTCGCCTGGCTGGTCAGCGGCAGCCACTCGATCAGCGGCTCTGTGATGCTGATCTGGCTACTTGCCTTCGTCGTCGGCCTTGGCCACTTCGCGCACTCGATCGCGAGCAGTGGAGAAATCCTCGGCTCCGTGCTGCACGGCAGCCTGCCTCTCTCACGCTACTTCTGGTGGCTCGGCCCAGCGGTCGCTGGAAACATCGTGGGCGGCGTCGGCCTGGTCACCATGCTCGAGTACGGCCAGGTCGCGGAAGACTAGCGCTCCGGCCCAATCGGCTTGGACGCAGTCTTCACGCGCCGCCGTTCAATCGACGCACGCGCGCTGGTGAACCGCTCCGGCGGCTGCTCCATCAGCGAATGCTCCACCCCGCGCCGGTACCCGCCCGTCCAGATGGTGTACATCACCGCAAGCGCGCAGCCCACCCCCAGCATGAAGCCGAACGCATACCCGAGCATGATGTTGACCAGTGCGTCCATCGTGTTCAGTTCTCGTTGGATCAGCAGATCCCTCACGGCGGGGAGGGCAGAGCGACCCCGTGCCGTGCTGGAAACAGGCAGAGAAGCAGGCACCTTCGCCAATTTCGCGCAGAACGCTGCTTCTGCCTGGAAGCGAACGTAGCTCCCAATCTGCGAGCATGCGAGCAAACGTCCGGCTTCAGTAATTGCTTCGAAAAAGTAAGAGGCGCAGAGGTCGAACAGCCTCTGCGCCCCGCCTCTCAGTTGCTTGTTCCTGAGCCGTCTAGAGCTGGTTCATCTTCTGCAGGAACTCTGCATTGTTCCGCGTCTTAAACTGCCGGTCGATCAGCAGTTCCATCGCCTCAACGGGTGAGAGCGGGTTGAGCACCTTGCGCAGGATCCAGATGCGCTGCAGATCCTCCTTCGGGATCAGCAACTCTTCCTTGCGTGTGCCGGAGCGCTGAATATCGATCGCCGGGAACACACGCTTGTCGACCAGCTTGCGGTCAAGGATCACTTCCATGTTGCCGGTGCCCTTGAACTCTTCGAAGATGACCTCGTCCATGCGCGAACCGGTGTCGACCAGTGCCGTGGCGATAATCGTCAGCGAGCCGCCCTCTTCGATGTTGCGGGCCGCACCGAAGAACCGCTTCGGCCGCTGCAGCGCATTCGAATCCACGCCGCCTGACAGCACCTTGCCCGATGGCGGCACGATCGTGTTGTAGGCACGCGCCAGGCGCGTGATCGAATCCAGCAGGATCACCACGTCGCGCTTGTGTTCCACCAGGCGCTTCGCCTTTTCGATCACCATTTCAGCCACCTGCACATGGCGCGCAGCCGGCTCGTCAAAGGTCGAGCTGATCACTTCGCCCTTCACCGAGCGCTGCATGTCGGTCACTTCTTCCGGGCGCTCGTCGATCAGCAGAACGATCAGCACAACTTCGGGATGATTCGTCGTGATCGAGTTCGCAATCGACTGCAGCAGCATGGTCTTGCCAGTGCGCGGCGGCGCTACGATCAATCCGCGCTGGCCCTTGCCGATCGGCGTCAGCAGATCCATCACGCGTCCGCTGGCATTCTCGTGCAGCGTCTCCATGCGGATGCGCTCTTCCGGATAGAGCGGCGTCAGGTTGTCGAACAGAATCTTGTTGCGTGTCTCTTCTGGCGATTCGAAGTTGATCGCTTCGATCTTTACCAGCGCGAAGTACTTCTCGCCTTCGTGCGGCGGCCGCACATTGCCGCTGATCGTGTCGCCTGTCTTCAGATCGAACTTGCGAATCTGTGACGGCGAGACATAGATGTCATCGGGGCCGGGCAGGTAGTTGTAATCCGGGGAGCGAAGGAATCCGTAGCCGTCGGGCAGGATTTCCAGCACACCTTCCGCGAAGATGTGGCCCTCTTTTTCGCTCTGTGCCTGGAGGATTTTGAAGATCAGATCTTGCTTGCGGAGCCCACTGGCTCCGGGAATCTCAAGCGTGCGCGCAATGCGGCTCAGCTCGGTAATATTTTTTT
>NZ_JBMGJV010000081.1:0-2963 GCF_051025295.1 Candidatus Dedyshia acidiphila
CGACGTGATCCTGCCGGCAGAAAACCGGCAGAACGTGGAGGAGGACCTGACGCCTGACCAGATCGATGGCGTGCGGATCCACTACGCGAACACGATCGAAGATGTGCTCGCCGTCGCGCTGCCGAAGTCGCGGCGCGAAGCCGAGCACGACGATGAAGTGCGCGAGCAGGTGATTGAACACGCGAACGCCTGATCGTGCGTGGAGGGAACTGGAGAGCCCCACCGGAAACGGTGGGGCTTTTTTGTTTTGCGATCGGCCCGCAAACCTTTCGCTCTGCTCAGGACGATGTGTGCTGCGGGAAGCGGGCGCTGGTAATCGAAGGCTCGACAGCATGGTGTCATGCAGAGGAGCGCGAGCGGCGACGATTCAGCAGTGCCGGTATCTGCAATGCCGATATCTGCGGTTCCTGCATCCATTGCGAAGAGAGCTGAGCGACGACGAGGTGCGGGTGGCACGGGATACGGATGTGGTGGTGATTGGGGCGGGCGTCGCGGGGCTTGCTGCGGCGGGTGAGCTGGCGCGCGCAGGCAAGCGGGTGGTGGTTCTCGAGGCGCGGGCGCGGCTGGGTGGCCGCATCGAGACGCAAGATATCGAGGGCGCCGATGGACCGGTGGAGCTGGGCGCGGAGTTCGTCCACGGGCGCGCGAAGGAGTTGTGGGGCTGCGTGGAAGCAGCGCAGTCCAAGCTCGAAGAGGTGGATGGCGAGGTGGCCTGCTTCGAGCGTGGAGCGCTGGGCGAGTGTGGCGGGCCGGAGTCGACGGGCTTGATGGAAGAGTTGGCCGCGTTCGCAGAGCGCGAGGGCGACATGAGCTTCGCCGAGTTCCTGCGGCGTCGCCAGCCGGATGCAAACGAGGCCGACCAGGCGCGGGCCTACGTCGAGGGTTTCAACGGTGCGGATGCGGAGCGCATCGGCATCGCCGCCCTGGCTCGCCAGCAAACAGCCGAAGATGCGATCGAGGGCGATCGGGCGTGGCGGCCGGACGAGGGCTATGACGTGCTGCCGCTGTTCCTGGGCGAGCGCGCTACGGAGGCCGGTGCCGACCTGGTGCTGCGGGCGCCGGTGCAGTCAATCGAGTGGCGGCCGGGCGAGGTGATTGTCCTCACCGAGTCTGCTGCGATGCCGGAGGTGCGGGCGAGGCAGGCGGTGGTGACGCTGCCGCTTGGAGTGCTGCAGGCGCGGGCCGTCCAGTTCGCGCCTGAGCCGGCGACGATTTTGTCCGCCGCGGACCAGATGGCGGCGGGGGCGGCGCAGCGGCTGGTGCTGGTCTTCCAGACAGCGTTCTGGCGGACGCGCTTCCCGAACCTGAGCTTTCTGTTCTCGCGCGAACTGAAGCCGCGCGTGTGGTGGACACAGTCGCCGCGCCACTCACCCGTGCTGACGGCGTGGTTTGGTGGCCCGAATGCCGAGGCAGCGCAGGCGATGGAGCCGGGCGAACTCGTGGCGAGAACGCTGCGCGCGCTCGAGTCGGCGTTTTCGCTTGCGGCAGGAGCGCTCGACGATGAGCTGCGCTCCTGGCACATGCACAACTGGATCGCCGATCCGTACACGCGCGGTGCTTACAGCTATGCGCCGGTGGGCGCGGCGGATGCGTCGGCACGCATGGCAGAGCCGGTTGAGCGCACGCTGTTCTTTGCCGGCGAGCACACGGACACGACCGGTCACTGGGGCACGGTGCATGGCGCGCTCGGGTCGGGTATACGGGCCGCCCGTCAGGTTCTGAGCGGCTCGTAACCGCTGAGGGCACGACCTGCGATTCCATCCGCGCTCGACGATCGGAGTTGCTTGACCGATCGGGTTAGGGGTGCGGAAGGTGTTGGGGCTCGGCATGTGACTGCGGGGCGGGCTGCGGTCGCGGTGCTTCCATCTGCGGCCGTGGCGGCTGAACCTGCGGCTGCTGCATGCGCGGCTGCTGAACCTGCGGCTGCTGTATCTGGGGCCTCGGCTGCTCGACCTGGGGCCGCGGCTGCGGTCGCGGCACTTCTATTTGCGGCCGGGGTTCGGGCCGGGGTGGCTGGATCTGCGGGCGGGGCTGTTCGATCGGTGGCCTTGGCTGTTCGGGCTGCGGTCGCGGTGCAGGCGCAATGATGCGGGGCTGCGGTGCGGGTTCGGCAACGCGCGGCTGAGGTGTGGGCGCCACGGAATGCGTGGGCCCGGGCAGGCGCTCCGGCGGGGGTGTGCGCTCGGGTGCGGGGCGCGTCACCGGCTGGGGCGACGACGGCTGCACCGTGCGCACGGGGGCGTGCTCTACCGGGGCTGGATGGGCAATCGGTGCAGGGCTGCTCGGCTGGACCCCGGTTGGCCTGGCCGGACGGACGACAGGCGCGGGGCTGGTCGTGTGAGCGCCAGTCGCAGGACCGACGGGACGAGTGACAGAGACCGGCGCGGCTGGGCGCGGACTCGTCACGGGCGCTACCGGGCGCACGCCGCTGACAGGGGCGGGCGTGACGCCTGATCCGGCCATATGGCCGGGCATGGCGACGGGGCCGTGACCTGGCTCCATGCCGCTCACATGCTGCGGCAGGGGCGTCGCATGCTGCGGCAGGGGCGTGACTGGCTGCGGCGCGGCACCTACATGCGGTGCGAGGGGGGTGCCCGCGGGTGCTCCAACGCGGTCGGTGGGGCGCTCGCCGGGACGCTCGACGGGGCGGGCGACAGGCACGGGTGCAGGATGCATCGCCAGCGGGGGGGTGGGCCGGGTGGCGCCGTTGACGCCCGGGTTGATCACAGCTGGCGCGCCTGCAGGTGCTGAACAGCAATCGGTCGGGTCGCGACCGCCACGGGCGGGTGGCCCTGGGTTGGAAGGTCCGCGGTTACTGAGCAGGCGGTTGTTGCGTCGCTGTTCGGATCATTGCGCGACGCTGGGCTGGGCAGAGGCGGACGTGGCGGTCTCCCGGCATCGGCTGCGAACTCGCTCGGGGTGGGCCGGACGGAGAGGCCGCCGCGACCACCGTTGTAGCTGAC
>NZ_JBMGJV010000082.1:0-2087 GCF_051025295.1 Candidatus Dedyshia acidiphila
CCCCCCCTTGCGACGAAGGAAGGCCAGCAGGCCTCGATCGGGAGCAAGCGCCGCCGCCGAAGAGAGCATGGCTGCACCCAGCCACCACGGCGACCGTAAGGCCAGCAGCAGCGAGACGGCCGCAGTACCAGTCAGCACACTCGAAAACCGGTGATGCATTGTGATGTTCAGGTCGTCCGGCGCACTGCCTCGTTCCAGCAGAAGCGCAGTCCACGGCACGCCTCGGTACGCGATGTCTGTGACGATCCCGTTCCACAGAGTCCAGCGTTTGGTGTGCGTGACGCAGGTCGCCGGATCGAGCAGAATGCGCGCGCCGCGATCAGACATGCGATACCCGAGTTCAATGTCCTCCACACTTGGCCTACGGTAGCTCTCGTCGAAGCCGCCCGCGGCGAGGAAGATCTCTCGCCGAACAGCGCCACATCCGCTCCAGAATGTGAGCGCTCGCGGTCGCGAAGTGCGGTGCACATAGCAATGCGCCAGGTTGCGAAAACGCGAGATCCGGCCTGGGTAGCGAGGCTGCTCGTCATATCCGCCGATCACAGCACTCAGCTCCGGGTCGCTACGGAAGAGAGCATCGATACGTGCCAAGGTGTCGGGGTGGGGACAGGTATCAGCGTCGAGAAAGACCAGGACATCGCCGCGCGACTGCAACACGCCTTCATTCCGGCACGCCGCGGGCCCCATGTTCTGTGGCATGTTGACGATCTGTGCTCCGAAGGTACGCGCCAAGTCCGCGCTGTCATCGGCTGAGGCGTCATCCACCACGATCAGCTCGTCCGGCAGACGAGTTCCTGCACGCAATGCGTGCAGCGTGTCCCTGAGCAAACGGCCCGAGTTGAACACCGGAATGATGACACTCAGCTTCATCGGGGCGTCCCTAACTCAGGTGGCACATAGAAGGCATGACACAGGGGTGGCACCTGGAGGATTGGGTACCGCATCTCTCCGCAGACAACGCGATCCCGGCCGTACCCGAGCGCTTCGAGCCGCGCCGCTTCGGCTCGATAGCGCGTATCCCAGGAGGTCTCTTCGAGAAGTACGATGGCGTCTCGCCGATCCGAAGCCGCAAGGTAGTCGGCCCTCAGTTGGTCATCGCCGCCCCAGAACCAGAATCGATTGGGCATGTTGTGGATAGGCTGTGACGGGAAATACGGCTCCAGACCAACGACAAAGTATTGGCTAACGGCATAGGAACTCTGCTTCGCCGGAATCGCAACTACGACCTCGCGCCCCTGTTTCAGATAATCCTGCAGCAGAACCGCACCATCCCTGTCCGGCGAGTAGGCTTCGCTCGCGTCGAAGCGGTACGTCTGCACCGCCCAGGTCAGATGATAGCCAAACGTGATGCAAAGCGCCGCCAGTAAAGCGTTTCTCCAAGTGCGCGTTGGCTTCGCTGCCACGCTTTGGACTGGCCAGGTGATCCAGAGCAGAAAGAGAAACAAAATCCACACCAGCCCAACGTGATAGAGCTGGGCCGTAATGGGACGGCAGAGTGCAGCGAGCATTGGCACAGGCAGCAGATAGCGGAAGATCCTTTCGCGAGCAAGAACAACAGCCATCAGCGCCCAGACAAGCAGCCCCAGCTTCAGCTTCGCCGCGAAGCTATGGCCGAAGGCTGCCGTAAGCCCAAATACACCTGCGTTCAACGTCGTCACTCCAACTGAAAGCGCAGTGACGAGTGCAGCTCCCCGTCGGGTAGCCTGGGCGGCGGCCCCCGCTGGGTGCACAGCTTCCTGCGGCAGTACGGAACGGCGAACCAGGACAACCCAGCCTGCATCCCTCGCTGGCAGGATGCACCACGCAGCAAATCCGAACGCCAGTACCAGGCACACCAGAAGCGCGGACACGCGGGGCAGTGTCATCCATGCCTGGCGTGACACGCTACGCACTTCGAACAGAAGGGCCACCAGAAGTCCCACTGCGACAACGAATCCGTGGGCGGAAACATTGGCCAGCAATCCTAGCAACAACACGACTGGGATGGGTCGCTTCCATCGTGACCTCCAGCACACCGCTAGCAAGAACAGCAGGGCAGGAAACAGCACGTAGCTGCGGGCAATGACGGCGTACTGAAACAAAAAAAA
>NZ_JBMGJV010000083.1:0-1983 GCF_051025295.1 Candidatus Dedyshia acidiphila
CGCTTCGGGTAGACGTTTGACGGCACGCACAGGCTGCGTTCAGACAATCCGAGGGCAGCGACGATTGATTGCGAGCGTCCATATGAAACGTCTGCGCGGATGGTCTTCAAGAGCCCGAATGCGTCCAATAGCAATTGAAAATCGACTGATCGTAGAAATGACCCGGCCCAATCGTTAGCTCCCGAGTGCTGCCTACTAGTGATCCTGCGGGGCGAGCGAGGAGTTCGGTCGGACAGGTGCCGCTTCGTACGACACGCCCTATAATCGCCTTCCACGGGAGCAGCGATGTGCTGATCGACTGCTGCTGATGAGTGAAGGACGGGATGTCCGGGTTAAAGCAGAGATATGGAATCGCGAGTCGGTCTGCCTACAGTCTCGCCCTGCAGTGCGTGTTGTTCATGCTTGCGGCGTTCACGCCGGCTCCTCTCTTCGCTCAGGACCAGAAGATCTGGCAGATGCTCCACACCACGTGGACAGCAAGAGAGGGCGCACCGCAGAACATCAACGCCCTGGCGCAGACGCCGGATGGCATAATCTGGCTGGGTGCGCGTGACGGTCTCTACAGCTTCGATGGCTTGCACTTTGCCCAGTCTGGCCTCGTACCGAAAAGAAACGTCCAGTCGATGGTCGTCACGAGAGATGGCTCGTTATGGGCCTTCGATGGTAGCCCGGAGCTTGCCCGAATCCGGAACGGCGTGAGTCAGACCTTGCATGCAACCATCCAAGGCTCACAGATGTCCGTCGGCGAAGTACAGCAAAGCTCAGACGGTACGATCTGGGCAGTCTTGAATGAGAAGAAGCTCGCCACCCTGAATGCGGATGGATCGTGGCGTCTCAGGGCAGGTATAGAGAAAGCGTCCCAAATAGCGCTGCTATTCATCGATTCGCGGGATACGCAGTGGCTTACCGCAGACCAGATGGTGTACCGACGTCCGAGCGGTGAATCTTCTTTTCGCAGTACCGGGATTTCCGTCCTCCATCCGTTGGAATTCTCAGAAGGCCTGGATCACAGCATCTGGCTCGCTGCTACTGCCGCACAGGATGGGGCCGGTTCCGTTAAGGGCAAAGAGGCCTCTCCAGTTGGACTTATCCACCTTTCCCAGTCAGGGAAACGGCTGCCGGCACCCCGTGAGAAGCAGGATGTAAGCCAAGTGGTCGCGGTGAGCCGCGAGGTGTGGACGTCTCATGCCGAAAGCGGGCTGGAGCGCCTGCACACAGGTGACGGAGAGCACGGCCATGGTGCGTCACCATCAGAGCGGCAGGACACGTACGAAGTCGCGGACGGTCTTCTCAATTCAGGCTATCGTGCTCTGCTCCAGGGTCGTGACGATGACATGTGGGTTGCCGGTGGAAGAGGTCTGGAACACTTCCAACGGGCAACGCTCGTCCCGGTCGTAAAGCATGCGGTGAATGGCTGGTGGTCCGTTTGTACGTCTTCGACAGGTGCTGCCTGGGCGACAGTTGCCGATGGCTTCGTCGGCGAGGTGAAAGATGGATTGCTGGATCAATGGAAGCGCCACCTCGACATCTGGTCCGTGATCTGTAGCCCCAATGGCCATGTACATGTTCTAGACGATGGCGGCATAACCGAGTTGAGGGACGGGCGATATAACAGCCTGCCATTGCCAGAATTGCGCACGGAATACCGCAACGCCTACGAGTTCACGAGCCTTGTCCTTCTGCGGGACGGCAGTGTTCTGGGCGGCACGTTAGGTCTGTCGCATGGACTGTGGCATTTCGTTCGTGGTAACTGGACACCTATGCTGCACGAGTTAGGCGTGGGGGGCGTGAGTGCGATGTTGCCGACAAGAGAAGGTTTGCTTTACCTGATCTGGGGCAAGCGGATCTCCGTTGTGAATCCGTATACATGGGAGGTTCTATCCACGTCTCCCCAGGCGTTCAGCAGGGCAGTGATCGGGCTTGCCGAAACCAGCTACGGCGTTTTTGCATTTGGCGAACAAGGTATCGAGCTTGAGCACCACG
>NZ_JBMGJV010000084.1:0-895 GCF_051025295.1 Candidatus Dedyshia acidiphila
CGATGGCGAAGGAGAAGTTTGACCGGTCGAAGCCGCACGTGAATGTGGGAACGATTGGTCACATTGATCACGGCAAGACGACGTTGACGGCGGCGATCACGAAGGTGTTGTCGAAGCACAACCCGAACAACAAGTTTCGTTCGTTTGACACGATTGATAACGCGCCCGAGGAGCGGGAGCGGGGTATCACGATTGCGACGGCGCATGTGGAGTATGAGACGGCGAACCGTCACTACGCGCACGTGGACTGCCCGGGTCACGCGGACTACATCAAGAACATGATCACGGGAGCGGCGCAGATGGATGGCGCGATCTTGGTGGTGGCGGCGACGGATGGTCCGATGCCGCAGACCAAGGAGCACGTGCTGCTGGCCCGCCAGGTCGGTGTGCCGTACATCGTGGTGTTTCTGAACAAGTGCGACGCGGTCGAGGACCAGGAGCTGGTCGACCTGGTTGAGATGGAAGTGCGCGAGCTCCTGTCGAAGTACAACTTCCCTGGCGACGATGTGCCGGTGATCCGCGGTTCGGCTCTCGGTGGGTTGAATGGCGAGGCCGAGTGGGAAGCGAAGATCGACGAGCTGATGGATGCGGTGGACAAGAATGTGCCGCTGCCGGAGCGTGCGATCGATCAGCCGTTCCTGATGCCGATCGAGGATATCTTCTCGATCTCGGGTCGTGGCACGGTGGTGACGGGCCGGATCGAGCGTGGCCAGGTGAAGGTTGGCGAAGAGGCCGAGATCGTGGGCTTCCGCGAGACGCGCAAGACGGTGGTGACGGGCGTCGAGATGTTCAAGAAGCAGCTGGATGAGGGCCGTGCGGGCGACAATGCCGGACTGCTCTTGCGTGGCATCGCGAAGGAAGACGTGGAGCGTGGCATGGTGTTGGCGAAGCCGGG
>NZ_JBMGJV010000085.1:0-255 GCF_051025295.1 Candidatus Dedyshia acidiphila
AGGTGCCACCTGAAGTGCTGCAGCGCTACGCGGCGCAGGCTGGCTAGCCGAGGACGTCTACCCCGGACGTCGATGCCCCTGTAGATCACACGCGATATTTGAGCTAACGCGCATCACATCATTGGTCGTGCCATCGAGGTCAAATGGATGGCACGCCCAGGGGAGTGGAATGCAAACGGCAGAGATCGACGACAAGCTGACGACCATCTTTCGAGACATCTTCGACGATGACGACATCACGCTTCGTCCAGAGAT
>NZ_JBMGJV010000086.1:0-255 GCF_051025295.1 Candidatus Dedyshia acidiphila
CCCGGTTTACTGCATGCCGCCGGCGACCGTGTTGTTGGGCTGTTCCGTCAGAACGCCCAGCGTGTCGGTGCCGGAGGTGCGAATGTTGTCGATCGCCTCCATCACGACGCCGTAGTTGGAGCGGGCGTCCGCGCGGAGATAGACCTCTTTGTTGGTCTTGTTCTGCAGCATCTCGGTGATGCGCGGACCCAGATCGCCGGAGGAGACCTGGTTGGCGCCGAGGTAGACCTTGCCATCGCGCGTGACCGCGACAAC
>NZ_JBMGJV010000087.1:0-255 GCF_051025295.1 Candidatus Dedyshia acidiphila
CGGATATCAGGACGGGACACCGATCCTGGGAACCCCTACGGACCCGACGCCGGGTGGCATCAAGGGCCCGAAGTCCGACACCTACATCTATCCGCACACGCAGGTGGATGCGCAGGTCAGCTACCTCGTCCCGAAGGGACGCGGCATCAGCGTGATTGCGCAATTCCTCAACCTGAACAACGAGGTATTTGGTTTCTACAATGGGAGCGAGAAGTATCCGATCCAGCGTGAGTACTACGCGCCCACCTACAGCTT
>NZ_JBMGJV010000088.1:0-255 GCF_051025295.1 Candidatus Dedyshia acidiphila
GCACGAACTCTCGCATCAGGACTTCGGCCCTAGTGATATCCCGCAAATGAACAGCAAGCCTCCGTGAACGGGCCCTGGTCGGCAGTCGTTTCGTTCAGAGTTTCTGCTCCTCCAGCAACCTCGTAGAGCGAGACCACGCTCATATTAGTACTGCGCCCGAACGTCTCTCGGGCGCACACGTAGCCGGGCTCGGCATAAGTTCGCCTAAAGGGGCGTACTTGGAATCTGCACGAGCACGGAAGTAAGTGCCACCAG
>NZ_JBMGJV010000089.1:0-255 GCF_051025295.1 Candidatus Dedyshia acidiphila
GATCCGCTTCCTGCTCAAATACATGACGCGGCCGCTGCACTTCTTCGGGTCCTTCGGCGCGCTCAGCATTCTGTTCGGTGGGCTGGTCTCGATGTTCCTCGCGGGGCTGAAGCTGTTCACTCACCAGCATGTGATGGATCAGCATGGACCCCTTTTCGTTGTCGCCGGTGTGCTCATACTCGCGGGCATTCAGATGCTCGCGATCGGTCTCCTTGGCGAGTTGCAGGTGCGCCACTACCATACGTCGCAGCAGCG
>NZ_JBMGJV010000090.1:0-255 GCF_051025295.1 Candidatus Dedyshia acidiphila
GTGCGTACCCGCTCGGCGTCCCGGACAGTCTGCTCGGCATTGCGAGCTTCGCGATCACGTGGGCGTGTGCACAGCGTGCCACGCGCAAGCCGACAAGTCTGTGGCGAACCGTGCTCGGAGCGAAGCTCATGGTGGATGCGGGCGTGGCCGGTGGGAATGTAATTCGACAGGTGCTCGTGTATGGCCGCGTCTGCTCGTGGTGCATGATCACGGCCGGCTGCACTGCGTGGCTGGTGCGATCGGGATGGCGTCTGA
>NZ_JBMGJV010000091.1:0-255 GCF_051025295.1 Candidatus Dedyshia acidiphila
TCCCAAGCCTGTACCGGTGCCTTCCTTGGTTGTGAAGAACGGCTCGAAGATGCGGCGTTGATTCGCCAGCGAGATGCCTGGACCGTTGTCGCTGACCGAGATCGTGACACATCCAGCGGCCAAGTAAGTCTTCACCAGAAGACGGCCACCCTGATCCATGGCATCAAGCGCGTTCACGATAAGGTTCGAGATCACCTGCCGGATCTCTCCGCGAATGGCGTAGACGGTCAACGACGGATCGAGGTTAGTCTGCAG
>NZ_JBMGJV010000092.1:0-255 GCF_051025295.1 Candidatus Dedyshia acidiphila
CCGACTCTCTTTCAGCACGCGGAGGTGGCATCTTACTCGTCGGCGAAATGGGGTCGAACACAGCCCTACCGTCAGCGTGCGTGACTGGTGCTGCACAGTACTAGTGGCAGGAGTGGTAGAGCACCACGTTCGACATGGAGCGATCGAACGAAGGGGACCGTGGGTGATAGTTGTGAGGCCACACAGCATGCTCTCGATTCCAAGATGAACGGTCGGACGGAGCGAGTGCGCCTCAGAGGTCTCCTGATGAAGGAG
>NZ_JBMGJV010000093.1:0-255 GCF_051025295.1 Candidatus Dedyshia acidiphila
TGGACGCATTCGGGCTCTTGAAGACCATCCGCGCAGACGTTTCATATGGACGCTCGCAATCAATCGTCGCTGCCCTCGGATTGTCTGAACGCAGCCTGTGCGTGCCGTCAAACGTCTACCCGAAGCGCTCCTCGATAACGAGGAGACCGCGTCGGTGGATCAACATTCGTTCAAAAAGCATTGCAGAAGCTCGCCCGATGCGGCTCGATACTCGGCGTTCATGTGGGCAAGCTCCGGCGTTTCCGGAGCGCGGAT
>NZ_JBMGJV010000094.1:0-255 GCF_051025295.1 Candidatus Dedyshia acidiphila
AACTCGATCAGGGGATCATCCATGAGGTGCTTGATCTCCGATTCATAGTACTCGCGGTCTGCACCATCAATCTTCGCCGCGATCTTCAAGGGAGTTCCCATACGCTTTGCGAGTTCGATCGCGCGATCGACCCGCTTCTCTGGGGAGATGCGTCCAATGAACGCGAAGTAGTCGCCCATCTTTTCGTTCGGTACGTACAGATCGTCTGGTAATCCGTGATGCACCGTTCCAGCCCAGTTCGCCCAAGGCATCGGC
>NZ_JBMGJV010000095.1:0-255 GCF_051025295.1 Candidatus Dedyshia acidiphila
GCGCACAGCTCTTGCGCCGCCGAAGGGCCGTATGTGATTGAAAATCAATCCCGGGACAGCTCCGTATCCGCCAGAACACTCTGCACCCGGATCAGGTGCTGCCGCATGGCCGACCGCGCTCCCAGCGCATCCCGCGTCTTCAGCGCAGCATAGATCGCGCGGTGCTCGGCCAATGCGGCCTCCTGGCGATGCACGAGGCGCGTGCGCTCGCTGAATTGGTGAAACAACGGCGAGAACATCCCCGCCCACAGCTCG
>NZ_JBMGJV010000096.1:0-255 GCF_051025295.1 Candidatus Dedyshia acidiphila
GATGGCGTGAAGAACCAGCGAGTGCTCGATGCGGCATTTCGGAGTTGGCAAACCGGCCGACGCGAGTCCGTCACGTCCTGAACAACCTGCATCCTTGCTCGACCTGCCACATCTACTCACTGGAATCGTTCGACATATATCGAACGAGGAGGCGGAGTTGGCAAAGCTCAAGGGCAAGATCGCGGTTGTGACAGGCGCGTCAAAGGGCATCGGCGCTGGAATCGCAGAGGCGCTGGCGGCAGAAGGCGCTACGGT
>NZ_JBMGJV010000097.1:0-255 GCF_051025295.1 Candidatus Dedyshia acidiphila
ATGAGATGGGGCACATCTGCGGTGTGCTGGACTATGGCGGCGCGAGCACGATCGACGACATCTTTTCGCAGATTGATGAGATCGGCGTGTGCCGTCCCTATGGCTCGGGCGGTCACGGACGCATCTCGAACGTTCGGATTGAAGGCAATTACTGGGCGGGGTTCTTCAACTCGGATATCAACACGCAGTTGTCGAACTTCAAGATCAGCCAGGGGTGCACCAACCAGGCCGCAGTGGCGACGATGGGGTATTGCG
>NZ_JBMGJV010000098.1:0-255 GCF_051025295.1 Candidatus Dedyshia acidiphila
GCACCACCCCAACCGGGGCAGATCAGCAGCAGTAGGAGTGGGACATGGGCAACGATAAGTATCCAGGCAGCGACGCTGCCGCAGTTCGCGAGGCACTCGCCTCGATTCGTAGAGGCAAGGTCACGGTCGAGACCGAGAAGGGGACGCGAGAAGTGTCACGTCCGAAACACGAAGTCGATAAAGATGTGCTGACGATCGTGCGGGATCACATCAGGGCGAAGGGTCCGACCTTTCGCTGCGGCACGCCATACTTTG
>NZ_JBMGJV010000099.1:0-255 GCF_051025295.1 Candidatus Dedyshia acidiphila
TGCTGCTCCTCTGCGGGCGATGTTCGCTCCAGCAACAGCCAGCCTAACCACAACCTATCTCTACGTCAAGATTTCTGCACTCAAGGTTTTCAACAGCAGTACACTCCACCGGTATGGTTCCCGAGAGCTCTCACGAGGCGAAGTCAGACGGGACCCACGTCTTCCTGGTTCTCTGGAAGACGTATCGCGCGCTTCTGGCGCGGGCAGATGCAAGCAAGCGGCGCATCAATCTATGCGATTCAGATTTTCGAGTTC
>NZ_JBMGJV010000100.1:0-255 GCF_051025295.1 Candidatus Dedyshia acidiphila
GGGCGGACTTACCCGCGCCCGTATCACCGATGAACTGCATGTGCTGGGCCTCGGCCCGCGCCGGTATACGAATCATCTCCTTCATGTCATCGGTTTTGAAGCCGACGCCATCGCCTTTGACTACCTCGTTGAACTCCTGCGGCGTGAGCTTTTCAGGGCCTTTTAGCCGCCGACCGTACTTCAACGCTTTCTGCCGCTTCACGTCTTTGGTGACGGCAAAAGGCAGCAGCACCAGAAAGATTCCAGCTCCACAGA
>NZ_JBMGJV010000101.1:0-255 GCF_051025295.1 Candidatus Dedyshia acidiphila
ATGATGTCGGCCGGGTTCCGCTCCGCGGTGCTCTTGGTGTAGAGACCGCGCGGCAGCAGCGAGGCATGCGCATTGATCGGCGAGATGACGCCCTCGGTCTTGTCGTGCAGCACCTTGTTCTGCATGACGACGACATCGGACGGCATGGTGACGGCGAAGTAGGGCTCCGCGGTGACGATCAGGCCGAAGGCCTGCATGGATGTCGTCACGCGAATGTCGGCCTTTTTGCCGTCGGGGAGCACTTCACCGAGCGCG
>NZ_JBMGJV010000102.1:0-255 GCF_051025295.1 Candidatus Dedyshia acidiphila
TCGAGCCGCTGGTCATGAGCTCTGAGATCGAAGGCCTCGACGATCTGCATTCCTTCGTCAAGCTCGGGAACTACGTCTCGCGGTTCTCATTTCCGCCGATGGAGCTCCGGAGGATTGCGCCAGCTTTCGAGATGCGCGCGATCCCGGAGGGTGATCTCTGGTGCGAATCCCTACAAGCCGAAGACGATCGCGACATAACAACCGAGAGCTTGAACGCGCTTGCGATGAGGCCCAACAAGACCGGCCGTCCCGCAG
>NZ_JBMGJV010000103.1:0-255 GCF_051025295.1 Candidatus Dedyshia acidiphila
CTCCTGCCTGTATGTACTTCTGTAGGCCAACTCAAACCTGTACTTTGACGGCGATCGGAAACCGCCGCCCGGTGCCGAATGACTTGGCGGTCACCTTCAGCACCGGGGCCGCCTGCTGCCGCTTGTACTCGCTATGCTCGATCAGCTTGACGATCTTCTGCACCAGCACAAGATCAAGGCCCTGCTGCTCGGCGATCGTCTGCATCGGCAGGTAGCGCTCTACGTATGCCTCAACGATCGGATCGAGAACGTCGT
>NZ_JBMGJV010000104.1:0-255 GCF_051025295.1 Candidatus Dedyshia acidiphila
CGCTCCGGATCCTGATCCTTATGCTTCACCAAGGCTGACTATATCGCGGACGTGGCGTGTGCCCGCTGAGCAGAGCACGCCGAGCGTGGTGTCATGGTTGAGTCGCGCTCGCCGTTATGGGCGAGCGCACCCCGCGTTCCAGCCCTAGTGGCTGTAGTTCTGCGCGTAGGTGTCGCGCGGCAGCCCCGCAGAGCGGGCCTGGTCGCGACGTGCGAACGCGGCCTCGCGATCCAGCGCTCCACCCAGCGTGACCAG
>NZ_JBMGJV010000105.1:0-254 GCF_051025295.1 Candidatus Dedyshia acidiphila
TAGAGGACATCGCGGCGATCGCGCGCATGCTCGGCGATGGTCTTCTGCGCCCATGGCTCGGCGCAACCGATGTTGTCGTAGGTGTCGTTCTCGTAGCGGACGAAGTTGATCGACAGCTCGCGCCAGCCGACCAGTTCATTGATGTAAGCGTCGTACGCGGACTGCGGAGCCTTGCCGGCAGCAATGGCCTTCTGCACCTCGAGCACAATGCGCAGCGGGCTGATGTGGCCGAAGTGCAGGTAGGGCGAGAGCTG
>NZ_JBMGJV010000106.1:0-254 GCF_051025295.1 Candidatus Dedyshia acidiphila
CTCCTGCCTGTATGTACTTCTGTAGGCCAACTCAAACCTGTACTTTGACGGCGATCGGAAACCGCCGCCCGGTGCCGAATGACTTGGCGGTCACCTTCAGCACCGGGGCCGCCTGCTGCCGCTTGTATCGCTATGCTCGATCAGCTTGACGATCTTCTGCACCAGCACAAGATCAAGGCCCTGCTGCTCGGCGATCGTCTGCATCGGCAGGTAGCGCTCTACGTATGCCTCAACGATCGGATCGAGAACGTCGT
>NZ_JBMGJV010000107.1:0-254 GCF_051025295.1 Candidatus Dedyshia acidiphila
AATCCGTATACATGGGAGGTTCTATCCACGTCTCCCCAGGCGTTCAGCAGGGCAGTGATCGGGCTTGCCGAAACCAGCTACGGCGTTTTTGCATTTGGCGAACAAGGTATCGAGCTTGAGCACCACGGACGCTGGCAACAGCTCCTTTTTGCGAACCCGGAACTGGCAACGTCCGTGACGGGACTGGCGGAAGACCGTGACGGCAATGTTTGGCTCAATGGATCGAAAGCCATCACCCGCGTTTCTTCGAGTGA
>NZ_JBMGJV010000108.1:0-254 GCF_051025295.1 Candidatus Dedyshia acidiphila
CGGATATCAGGACGGGACACCGATCCTGGGAACCCCTACGGACCCGACGCCGGGTGGCATCAAGGGCCCGAAGTCCGACACCTACATCTATCCGCACACGCAGGTGGATGCGCAGGTCAGCTACCTCTCCCGAAGGGACGCGGCATCAGCGTGATTGCGCAATTCCTCAACCTGAACAACGAGGTATTTGGTTTCTACAATGGGAGCGAGAAGTATCCGATCCAGCGTGAGTACTACGCGCCCACCTACAGCTT
>NZ_JBMGJV010000109.1:0-254 GCF_051025295.1 Candidatus Dedyshia acidiphila
CTCCGTATCGACGCGGCCGGGATATTGCGCAAGCGCGGCACTGCTCGCGATTGCGAACGAGGCTACCGTCAGAAGCAAACCAGATTTCATTCACTACTCCTTCAGGCGGCCACTGCCACTTACCATGGTAGCGACTCCGGGGTAGACCGCGATTGGTCGGCTACCGGACACAGAGCGCGCCAAGCGCCAGCAACAAGAGGAGATGCCGAGCATGCAGGTGGGCGAGACAGTCGAGAATTTCACTTTGCAGAACG
>NZ_JBMGJV010000110.1:0-254 GCF_051025295.1 Candidatus Dedyshia acidiphila
TCCCAAGCCTGTACCGGTGCCTTCCTTGGTTGTGAAGAACGGCTCGAAGATGCGGCGTTGATTCGCCAGCGAGATGCCTGGACCGTTGTCGCTGACCGAGATCGTGACACATCCAGCGGCCAAGTAATCTTCACCAGAAGACGGCCACCCTGATCCATGGCATCAAGCGCGTTCACGATAAGGTTCGAGATCACCTGCCGGATCTCTCCGCGAATGGCGTAGACGGTCAACGACGGATCGAGGTTAGTCTGCAG
>NZ_JBMGJV010000111.1:0-254 GCF_051025295.1 Candidatus Dedyshia acidiphila
GAAGCTGTCATTGAGGGTTGTGGTCACTGCGACAGCATTGCCATCTGCGTCCAGAACCGAGTAGTGCGTCGTATCCACCGACTTTGCGTCGGCAGCCTTCGCTCCAGGTGGCAGCGGCAGAAAGTCGGCCGGCCGTTTGAGCGTGCTCGATGGCGTGGCATGGTCCGGTTGGATGCTCTTGCGCCACGCATCTGCATAGCCGGGGCTGAGCAGTTCCTCAATCGGAAGCTGCGCGTAATCCGGGTCACCGAGAT
>NZ_JBMGJV010000112.1:0-254 GCF_051025295.1 Candidatus Dedyshia acidiphila
CGCAATACCCCATCGTCGCCACTGCGGCCTGGTTGGTGCACCCCTGGCTGATCTTGAAGTTCGACAACTGCGTGTTGATATCCGAGTTGAAGAACCCCGCCCAGTAATTGCCTTCAATCCGAACGTTGAGATGCGTCCGTGACCGCCCGAGCCATAGGGACGGCACACGCCGATCTCATCAATCTGCGAAAAGATGTCGTCGATCGTGCTCGCGCCGCCATAGTCCAGCACACCGCAGATGTGCCCCATCTCAT
>NZ_JBMGJV010000113.1:0-254 GCF_051025295.1 Candidatus Dedyshia acidiphila
CTGCAGAATTGTCATCGTGCTCGAGAAAGTAAGCGCTTCCGTTCCGGCTGCCGAGCAAACAATTCTGCAGAATCGGCGTTGGCTGACCCCGCAGTTCGAACAATGCACGAATTGTTGAACACATCAACGAGAGGGCTCGACGGCGATAACGCGCTTCACTCTTCCCGTCACACGCGCGGCGAAAGCCCCCTCGCAGGCACCGATATCCAGAACTACGTCGTCAGGGCGAAGTTGGGTTGGACCAAAGAGGTAAA
>NZ_JBMGJV010000114.1:0-254 GCF_051025295.1 Candidatus Dedyshia acidiphila
TCGAGCCGCTGGTCATGAGCTCTGAGATCGAAGGCCTCGACGATCTGCATTCCTTCGTCAAGCTCGGGAACTACGTCTCGCGGTTCTCATTTCCGCCGATGGAGCTCCGGAGGATTGCGCCAGCTTTGAGATGCGCGCGATCCCGGAGGGTGATCTCTGGTGCGAATCCCTACAAGCCGAAGACGATCGCGACATAACAACCGAGAGCTTGAACGCGCTTGCGATGAGGCCCAACAAGACCGGCCGTCCCGCAG
>NZ_JBMGJV010000115.1:0-254 GCF_051025295.1 Candidatus Dedyshia acidiphila
CGCTCGATCATGGTGCGATAACGGGCGCGCGGCTCGGGCTGGAAGAGCGCATCGCGGCTCCACGACTCGGCTTTGTGGCAGTCGATATCTTCCGGGATGACATTGAAATCGCCGCCAATGATGGTCGGCGTGCCGCTCGAGAGCCAGCGCGCCATCTGGACCAGCAGACGATCCATCCAGGCCAGCTTGTAGACGAACTTCTCGCTGCCGATGGGATTGCCGTTTGGCGAGTAGATGTTCACGATGCGCAGCCC
>NZ_JBMGJV010000116.1:0-254 GCF_051025295.1 Candidatus Dedyshia acidiphila
AGGTGCCACCTGAAGTGCTGCAGCGCTACGCGGCGCAGGCTGGCTAGCCGAGGACGTCTACCCCGGACGTCGATGCCCCTGTAGATCACACGCGATATTTGAGCTAACGCGCATCACATCATTGGTCTGCCATCGAGGTCAAATGGATGGCACGCCCAGGGGAGTGGAATGCAAACGGCAGAGATCGACGACAAGCTGACGACCATCTTTCGAGACATCTTCGACGATGACGACATCACGCTTCGTCCAGAGAT
>NZ_JBMGJV010000117.1:0-254 GCF_051025295.1 Candidatus Dedyshia acidiphila
CAAAGTATGGCGTGCCGCAGCGAAAGGTCGGACCCTTCGCCCTGATGTGATCCCGCACGATCGTCAGCACATCTTTATCGACTTCGTGTTTCGGACGTGACACTTCTCGCGTCCCCTTCTCGGTCTCACCGTGACCTTGCCTCTACGAATCGAGGCGAGTGCCTCGCGAACTGCGGCAGCGTCGCTGCCTGGATACTTATCGTTGCCCATGTCCCACTCCTACTGCTGCTGATCTGCCCCGGTTGGGGTGGTGC
>NZ_JBMGJV010000118.1:0-254 GCF_051025295.1 Candidatus Dedyshia acidiphila
GCACGAACTCTCGCATCAGGACTTCGGCCCTAGTGATATCCCGCAAATGAACAGCAAGCCTCCGTGAACGGGCCCTGGTCGGCAGTCGTTTCGTTCAGAGTTTCTGCTCCTCCAGCAACCTCGTAGACGAGACCACGCTCATATTAGTACTGCGCCCGAACGTCTCTCGGGCGCACACGTAGCCGGGCTCGGCATAAGTTCGCCTAAAGGGGCGTACTTGGAATCTGCACGAGCACGGAAGTAAGTGCCACCAG
>NZ_JBMGJV010000119.1:0-254 GCF_051025295.1 Candidatus Dedyshia acidiphila
ATGATGTCGGCCGGGTTCCGCTCCGCGGTGCTCTTGGTGTAGAGACCGCGCGGCAGCAGCGAGGCATGCGCATTGATCGGCGAGATGACGCCCTCGGTCTTGTCGTGCAGCACCTTGTTCTGCATGAGACGACATCGGACGGCATGGTGACGGCGAAGTAGGGCTCCGCGGTGACGATCAGGCCGAAGGCCTGCATGGATGTCGTCACGCGAATGTCGGCCTTTTTGCCGTCGGGGAGCACTTCACCGAGCGCG
>NZ_JBMGJV010000120.1:0-254 GCF_051025295.1 Candidatus Dedyshia acidiphila
CTCGCACTGGCCGTACCCATCGGCCTGCTCTCGATGCTCTTCCCGCCCCTCGTCCTGCTCGCGCCCATGCTGGTCATCTCGCTCTACCGTCGCGGACGTCCCCGCACCCCCGTGGACAGCCGCAGCGGCTTCCGGATTGGCTCGCTCACCGGCTTGCTCGCCTCCTATATCTGGGCGTTCGGACTGGCCGGCTGGCAGATCTTCCAGCGCTACTCGCTCCACCAGGGCGCCACGCTCGATCAGCAATATGTCTG
>NZ_JBMGJV010000121.1:0-254 GCF_051025295.1 Candidatus Dedyshia acidiphila
CGCTCCGGATCCTGATCCTTATGCTTCACCAAGGCTGACTATATCGCGGACGTGGCGTGTGCCCGCTGAGCAGAGCACGCCGAGCGTGGTGTCATGGTTGAGTCGCGCTCGCCGTTATGGGCGAGCGACCCCGCGTTCCAGCCCTAGTGGCTGTAGTTCTGCGCGTAGGTGTCGCGCGGCAGCCCCGCAGAGCGGGCCTGGTCGCGACGTGCGAACGCGGCCTCGCGATCCAGCGCTCCACCCAGCGTGACCAG
>NZ_JBMGJV010000122.1:0-254 GCF_051025295.1 Candidatus Dedyshia acidiphila
CCCGGTTTACTGCATGCCGCCGGCGACCGTGTTGTTGGGCTGTTCCGTCAGAACGCCCAGCGTGTCGGTGCCGGAGGTGCGAATGTTGTCGATCGCCTCCATCACGACGCCGTAGTTGGAGCGGGCGCCGCGCGGAGATAGACCTCTTTGTTGGTCTTGTTCTGCAGCATCTCGGTGATGCGCGGACCCAGATCGCCGGAGGAGACCTGGTTGGCGCCGAGGTAGACCTTGCCATCGCGCGTGACCGCGACAAC
>NZ_JBMGJV010000123.1:0-254 GCF_051025295.1 Candidatus Dedyshia acidiphila
GATGGCGTGAAGAACCAGCGAGTGCTCGATGCGGCATTTCGGAGTTGGCAAACCGGCCGACGCGAGTCCGTCACGTCCTGAACAACCTGCATCCTTGCTCGACCTGCCACATCTACTCACTGGAATCTTCGACATATATCGAACGAGGAGGCGGAGTTGGCAAAGCTCAAGGGCAAGATCGCGGTTGTGACAGGCGCGTCAAAGGGCATCGGCGCTGGAATCGCAGAGGCGCTGGCGGCAGAAGGCGCTACGGT
>NZ_JBMGJV010000124.1:0-254 GCF_051025295.1 Candidatus Dedyshia acidiphila
CTCCTTCATCAGGAGACCTCTGAGGCGCACTCGCTCCGTCCGACCGTTCATCTTGGAATCGAGAGCATGCTGTGTGGCCTCACAACTATCACCCACGGTCCCCTTCGTTCGATCGCTCCATGTCGAAGTGGTGCTCTACCACTCCTGCCACTAGTACTGTGCAGCACCAGTCACGCACGCTGACGGTAGGGCTGTGTTCGACCCCATTTCGCCGACGAGTAAGATGCCACCTCCGCGTGCTGAAAGAGAGTCGG
>NZ_JBMGJV010000125.1:0-254 GCF_051025295.1 Candidatus Dedyshia acidiphila
GAACTCGAAAATCTGAATCGCATAGATTGATGCGCCGCTTGCTTGCATCTGCCCGCGCCAGAAGCGCGCGATACGTCTTCCAGAGAACCAGGAAGACGTGGGTCCCGTCTGACTTCGCCTCGTGAGACTCTCGGGAACCATACCGGTGGAGTGTACTGCTGTTGAAAACCTTGAGTGCAGAAATCTTGACGTAGAGATAGGTTGTGGTTAGGCTGGCTGTTGCTGGAGCGAACATCGCCCGCAGAGGAGCAGCA
>NZ_JBMGJV010000126.1:0-254 GCF_051025295.1 Candidatus Dedyshia acidiphila
TGGACGCATTCGGGCTCTTGAAGACCATCCGCGCAGACGTTTCATATGGACGCTCGCAATCAATCGTCGCTGCCCTCGGATTGTCTGAACGCAGCCTGTGCGTGCCGTCAAACGTCTACCCGAAGCGTCCTCGATAACGAGGAGACCGCGTCGGTGGATCAACATTCGTTCAAAAAGCATTGCAGAAGCTCGCCCGATGCGGCTCGATACTCGGCGTTCATGTGGGCAAGCTCCGGCGTTTCCGGAGCGCGGAT
>NZ_JBMGJV010000127.1:0-254 GCF_051025295.1 Candidatus Dedyshia acidiphila
GCCGATGCCTTGGGCGAACTGGGCTGGAACGGTGCATCACGGATTACCAGACGATCTGTACGTACCGAACGAAAAGATGGGCGACTACTTCGCGTTCATTGGACGCATCTCCCCAGAGAAGCGGGTCATCGCGCGATCGAACTCGCAAAGCGTATGGGAACTCCCTTGAAGATCGCGGCGAAGATTGATGGTGCAGACCGCGAGTACTATGAATCGGAGATCAAGCACCTCATGGATGATCCCCTGATCGAGTT
>NZ_JBMGJV010000128.1:0-254 GCF_051025295.1 Candidatus Dedyshia acidiphila
GATCCGCTTCCTGCTCAAATACATGACGCGGCCGCTGCACTTCTTCGGGTCCTTCGGCGCGCTCAGCATTCTGTTCGGTGGGCTGGTCTCGATGTTCCTCGCGGGGCTGAAGCTGTTCACTCACCAGATGTGATGGATCAGCATGGACCCCTTTTCGTTGTCGCCGGTGTGCTCATACTCGCGGGCATTCAGATGCTCGCGATCGGTCTCCTTGGCGAGTTGCAGGTGCGCCACTACCATACGTCGCAGCAGCG
>NZ_JBMGJV010000129.1:0-254 GCF_051025295.1 Candidatus Dedyshia acidiphila
CCAGCGGCGAAGCTTTCGCCGATCAGAAAGGCCTGTGCAAGGCCTTCCGGCCGCGGCTGCTCAGCGTAGGCGATGGTGAGCCCCCACGAGCTGCCGTCGCCCAGCAGATCGCGGAAGCGCGGCAGATATGGGGCGTCGAGATAATCAGGATGTCGCGGATCCCGGCCAGCATCAGCGTGCTGAGCGGGAAGTAAATCATCGGCTTGTCATAGACCGGCACCAGCTGCTTCGAAACAGCGAGCGTGACCGGATAC
>NZ_JBMGJV010000130.1:0-254 GCF_051025295.1 Candidatus Dedyshia acidiphila
CGAGCTGTGGGCGGGGATGTTCTCGCCGTTGTTTCACCAATTCAGCGAGCGCACGCGCCTCGTGCATCGCCAGGAGGCCGCATTGGCCGAGCACCGCGCGATCTATGCTGCGCTGAAGACGCGGGATCGCTGGGAGCGCGGTCGGCCATGCGGCAGCACCTGATCCGGGTGCAGAGTGTTCTGGCGGATACGGAGCTGTCCCGGGATTGATTTTCAATCACATACGGCCCTTCGGCGGCGCAAGAGCTGTGCGC
>NZ_JBMGJV010000131.1:0-254 GCF_051025295.1 Candidatus Dedyshia acidiphila
GTGCGTACCCGCTCGGCGTCCCGGACAGTCTGCTCGGCATTGCGAGCTTCGCGATCACGTGGGCGTGTGCACAGCGTGCCACGCGCAAGCCGACAAGTCTGTGGCGAACCGTGCTCGGAGCGAAGCTATGGTGGATGCGGGCGTGGCCGGTGGGAATGTAATTCGACAGGTGCTCGTGTATGGCCGCGTCTGCTCGTGGTGCATGATCACGGCCGGCTGCACTGCGTGGCTGGTGCGATCGGGATGGCGTCTGA
>NZ_JBMGJV010000132.1:0-254 GCF_051025295.1 Candidatus Dedyshia acidiphila
TCGATCGATCTGCAGGAGCAGAAGCTGCGACCGCGGGACACCATCCAGGAGTTCTTCGTGCAGGATGACTGGAAGGCGACGCCGAGCCTGACGCTGAATCTCGGAGCGCGGTGGACGTTGCATCATCCGTCGACGGAGAAGAACAACCAGGGCGCGGTGTTCAACCTGGCGACACAGCGGCTGGACTACCTGGGGCAGAACGGCTACCCCGACGCGGCGCGCGAGCTGCACTACACCAATGTGGCGCCACGCCT
>NZ_JBMGJV010000133.1:0-254 GCF_051025295.1 Candidatus Dedyshia acidiphila
CGTCGTTTACGAAAAGCCGGTAGACGCAAAAGCCGAGCGCGAGCGACTGTCGAAGGAGCTCGCCCGCCTTGAAAAAGAAAAAGAGAACAGCGATCGCCAGCTCGGCAATGAGGCGTTCCTCGCCAAGGCGCCCGCAGCCGTCGTAGACGGTTTGCGTCGGCGCAATGCAGAGCTGGTCACGCTGCTCGACCGTGTTCGCGAATCGATCGCCGCGCTGCCCCCGGCCTGAGCGCGCCTACTCGCCTGTCGCTGCG
>NZ_JBMGJV010000134.1:0-254 GCF_051025295.1 Candidatus Dedyshia acidiphila
GATCGCAAAACAAAAAAGCCCCACCGTTTCCGGTGGGGCTCTCCAGTTCCCTCCACGCACGATCAGGCGTTCGCGTGTTCAATCACCTGCTCGCGCACTTCATCGTCGTGCTCGGCTTCGCGCCGCGCTTCGGCAGCGCGACGGCGAGCACATCTTCGATCGTGTTCGCGTAGTGGATCCGCACGCCATCGATCTGGTCAGGCGTCAGGTCCTCCTCCACGTTCTGCCGGTTTTCTGCCGGCAGGATCACGTCG
>NZ_JBMGJV010000135.1:0-254 GCF_051025295.1 Candidatus Dedyshia acidiphila
GGGCGGACTTACCCGCGCCCGTATCACCGATGAACTGCATGTGCTGGGCCTCGGCCCGCGCCGGTATACGAATCATCTCCTTCATGTCATCGGTTTTGAAGCCGACGCCATCGCCTTTGACTACCTCTTGAACTCCTGCGGCGTGAGCTTTTCAGGGCCTTTTAGCCGCCGACCGTACTTCAACGCTTTCTGCCGCTTCACGTCTTTGGTGACGGCAAAAGGCAGCAGCACCAGAAAGATTCCAGCTCCACAGA
>NZ_JBMGJV010000136.1:0-253 GCF_051025295.1 Candidatus Dedyshia acidiphila
CTGGCCGGAAAAGCGAACGCGAACCTGTCTGCGACCGACCGTTGCAGACGTATCGCGACAAGTTGGAAGGACTTCGGTTCGAGTACCCGTCGACATGGGTGCAGGGCTCGCCGCCGGCGTACCTCGGGCCCGATATCTTTGACGGCGAGAAGCTGGTGGAAGGAAGCGTCTACTCTAAAGGCGGTCGCGCGTACCGCGGAACTAACCTGATCGGCTTGAGCGTCAGCTATCTCGCGCTGCCGGCGACGAACGC
>NZ_JBMGJV010000137.1:0-253 GCF_051025295.1 Candidatus Dedyshia acidiphila
GGGCTGCGCATCGTGAACATCTACTCGCCAAACGGCAATCCCATCGGCAGCGAGAAGTTCGTCTACAAGCTGGCCTGGATGGATCGTCTGCTGGTCCAGATGGCGCGCTGGCTCTCGAGCGGCACGCGACCATCATTGGCGGCGATTTCAATGTCATCCCGGAAGATATCGACTGCCACAAAGCCGAGTCGTGGAGCCGCGATGCGCTCTTCCAGCCCGAGCCGCGCGCCCGTTATCGCACCATGATCGAGCG
>NZ_JBMGJV010000138.1:0-253 GCF_051025295.1 Candidatus Dedyshia acidiphila
AATCCGTATACATGGGAGGTTCTATCCACGTCTCCCCAGGCGTTCAGCAGGGCAGTGATCGGGCTTGCCGAAACCAGCTACGGCGTTTTTGCATTTGGCGAACAAGGTATCGAGCTTGAGCACCACGACGCTGGCAACAGCTCCTTTTTGCGAACCCGGAACTGGCAACGTCCGTGACGGGACTGGCGGAAGACCGTGACGGCAATGTTTGGCTCAATGGATCGAAAGCCATCACCCGCGTTTCTTCGAGTGA
>NZ_JBMGJV010000139.1:0-253 GCF_051025295.1 Candidatus Dedyshia acidiphila
CGTTCTGCAAAGTGAAATTCTCGACTGTCTCGCCCACCTGCATGCTCGGCATCTCCTCTTGTTGCTGGCGCTTGGCGCGCTCTGTGTCCGGTAGCCGACCAATCGCGGTCTACCCCGGAGTCGCTACATGGTAAGTGGCAGTGGCCGCCTGAAGGAGTAGTGAATGAAATCTGGTTTGCTTCTGACGGTAGCCTCGTTCGCAATCGCGAGCAGTGCCGCGCTTGCGCAATATCCCGGCCGCGTCGATACGGAG
>NZ_JBMGJV010000140.1:0-253 GCF_051025295.1 Candidatus Dedyshia acidiphila
CAGACATATTGCTGATCGAGCGTGGCGCCCTGGTGGAGCGAGTAGCGCTGGAAGATCTGCCAGCCGGCCAGTCCGAACGCCCAGATATAGGAGGCGAGCAAGCCGGTGAGCGAGCCAATCCGGAAGCGCTGCGGCTGTCCACGGGGGTGCGGGGACGTCCGCGACGGTAGAGCGAGATGACCAGCATGGGCGCGAGCAGGACGAGGGGCGGGAAGAGCATCGAGAGCAGGCCGATGGGTACGGCCAGTGCGAG
>NZ_JBMGJV010000141.1:0-253 GCF_051025295.1 Candidatus Dedyshia acidiphila
GAAGCTGTCATTGAGGGTTGTGGTCACTGCGACAGCATTGCCATCTGCGTCCAGAACCGAGTAGTGCGTCGTATCCACCGACTTTGCGTCGGCAGCCTTCGCTCCAGGTGGCAGCGGCAGAAAGTCGCCGGCCGTTTGAGCGTGCTCGATGGCGTGGCATGGTCCGGTTGGATGCTCTTGCGCCACGCATCTGCATAGCCGGGGCTGAGCAGTTCCTCAATCGGAAGCTGCGCGTAATCCGGGTCACCGAGAT
>NZ_JBMGJV010000142.1:0-253 GCF_051025295.1 Candidatus Dedyshia acidiphila
TCGATCGATCTGCAGGAGCAGAAGCTGCGACCGCGGGACACCATCCAGGAGTTCTTCGTGCAGGATGACTGGAAGGCGACGCCGAGCCTGACGCTGAATCTCGGAGCGCGGTGGACGTTGCATCATCGTCGACGGAGAAGAACAACCAGGGCGCGGTGTTCAACCTGGCGACACAGCGGCTGGACTACCTGGGGCAGAACGGCTACCCCGACGCGGCGCGCGAGCTGCACTACACCAATGTGGCGCCACGCCT
>NZ_JBMGJV010000143.1:0-253 GCF_051025295.1 Candidatus Dedyshia acidiphila
TGCTGCGAGTGGGGTGCATCGATTGCCTTCGGCAGCAAGTCAGTCTGCTGCGGCTGTCTCGCAAGTGCCACAGGGCACACACCTTCCCTGAACCTTCGTACCCTTTCATTATAGTTTTCGCCTGCAAATAGTACTCCGATATTTCGCTGTTCGGGCTGCGGGGACTGCTGTAAAGTAAGGCAACTCAACGGGGTACCTGCCAGGCCGGACGGCTGAAATACGTGGTGGTTCGCCTGTTTCCTCGCCTGGACTG
>NZ_JBMGJV010000144.1:0-253 GCF_051025295.1 Candidatus Dedyshia acidiphila
TAGAGGACATCGCGGCGATCGCGCGCATGCTCGGCGATGGTCTTCTGCGCCCATGGCTCGGCGCAACCGATGTTGTCGTAGGTGTCGTTCTCGTAGCGGACGAAGTTGATCGACAGCTCGCGCCAGCGACCAGTTCATTGATGTAAGCGTCGTACGCGGACTGCGGAGCCTTGCCGGCAGCAATGGCCTTCTGCACCTCGAGCACAATGCGCAGCGGGCTGATGTGGCCGAAGTGCAGGTAGGGCGAGAGCTG
>NZ_JBMGJV010000145.1:0-253 GCF_051025295.1 Candidatus Dedyshia acidiphila
CGCAGCGACAGGCGAGTAGGCGCGCTCAGGCCGGGGGCAGCGCGGCGATCGATTCGCGAACACGGTCGAGCAGCGTGACCAGCTCTGCATTGCGCCGACGCAAACCGTCTACGACGGCTGCGGGCGCTTGGCGAGGAACGCCTCATTGCCGAGCTGGCGATCGCTGTTCTCTTTTTCTTTTTCAAGGCGGGCGAGCTCCTTCGACAGTCGCTCGCGCTCGGCTTTTGCGTCTACCGGCTTTTCGTAAACGACG
>NZ_JBMGJV010000146.1:0-253 GCF_051025295.1 Candidatus Dedyshia acidiphila
CTGTGGGTCGCGGCCAGACGGCCGGCGATCTCGAGCGCGTTGTAGGCGCTGCGTCCGTCGCCCGAGGCATAGTCGGCGATCATGCGCAGCGCATCAGGGTCGGCGGTGAGGTGGTCCGCAGCGAGCCCGCGCGGGTCAGCGAGTGCGCGCTCGAGCAGCGTCAGCAGCTCCTGTTCGCTGAGCGGCTGCAGCGTGTAGACGCGACAGCGGGAGAGCAGGGCAGCGATGATCTCGAACGACGGGTTCTCCGTGG
>NZ_JBMGJV010000147.1:0-252 GCF_051025295.1 Candidatus Dedyshia acidiphila
CCACGGAGAACCCGTCGTTCGAGATCATCGCTGCCCTGCTCTCCCGCTGTCGCGTCTACACGCTGCAGCCGCTCAGCGAACAGGAGCTGCTGACGCTGCTCGAGCGCGCACTCGCTGACCCGCGCGGCTCGCTGCGGACCACCTCACCGCCGACCCTGATGCGCTGCGCATGATCGCCGACTATGCCTCGGGCGACGGACGCAGCGCCTACAACGCGCTCGAGATCGCCGGCCGTCTGGCCGCGACCCACAG
>NZ_JBMGJV010000148.1:0-252 GCF_051025295.1 Candidatus Dedyshia acidiphila
CAGTCCAGGCGAGGAAACAGGCGAACCACCACGTATTTCAGCCGTCCGGCCTGGCAGGTACCCCGTTGAGTTGCCTTACTTTACAGCAGTCCCCGCAGCCCGAACAGCGAAATATCGGAGTACTATTGCAGGCGAAAACTATAATGAAAGGGTACGAAGGTTCAGGGAAGGTGTGTGCCCTGTGGCACTTGCGAGACAGCCGCAGCAGACTGACTTGCTGCCGAAGGCAATCGATGCACCCCACTCGCAGCA
>NZ_JBMGJV010000149.1:0-252 GCF_051025295.1 Candidatus Dedyshia acidiphila
GGTTGAACGTCGCGGGCACGAGTTGCCCACCGCGTGGATTTCTCGACGATGTGGAGGAGCGCCGCGAGGTGCTCGCATCGGTCGAGAGGAGCCACCCGGCGATTCTGTTTGTGGCACTGGGCGCGCCACCCAGGAGTTCTTCATCGACGAGCACATCCGGCCCTTGCACGTGCCGGTGGCGGTGGGGGTGGGGGGCAGCCTGGACATCATTGCCGGGGAGTTTCGGCGGGCGCCTGTGTTTGTGCAGCGCAT
>NZ_JBMGJV010000150.1:0-252 GCF_051025295.1 Candidatus Dedyshia acidiphila
AAGTGGCTCTCTCGCACCACGGGGGTGAAGTCGGCGGCACGCGACTGGGGAAGGCAGACGAGGAACAGCAGGGCCAGGAAATTGGGAAGACCACGTAGTTTGCTCACAGGCTTTGCTCCCGGGCCGGTCGATCGCGACCGACCCCGCACCAACATTGACCTCAAGATGTCCCGTGCCGTTGCCGGCATAGCTGCGGCTGACGACGAAGTGCGAGCTGCGGCCGCCGGGCCGGTTATCGTGGAAGCTGCCGAT
>NZ_JBMGJV010000151.1:0-252 GCF_051025295.1 Candidatus Dedyshia acidiphila
GCGTTCGTCGCCGGCAGCGCGAGATAGCTGACGCTCAAGCCGATCAGGTTAGTTCCGCGGTACGCGCGACCGCCTTTAGAGTAGACGCTTCCTTCCACCAGCTTCTCGCCGTCAAAGATATCGGGCCGAGGTACGCCGGCGGCGAGCCCTGCACCCATGTCGACGGGTACTCGAACCGAAGTCCTTCCAACTTGTCGCGATACGTCTGCAACGGTCGGTCGCAGACAGGTTCGCGTTCGCTTTTCCGGCCAG
>NZ_JBMGJV010000152.1:0-252 GCF_051025295.1 Candidatus Dedyshia acidiphila
ACAGGATCGATTTCGTCGGAATGCAGCCCCAGTGCAGGCATGTGCCGCCCAGCTTCGGCTCCCGCTCAATCAGCGCCGTCTTCAATCCGTACTGTCCGGCGCGGATGGCTGCCGTGTAACCGGCGGGGCCCCCGCCGATGATCGCTATGTCGTAGATAATCTCTGCCAATCGTCACTCCCTGCCGGCCTGAACGCCTACCCGGGCCAAACACTCCATTCTACGCGTGTGCAACACTATCGCGGTGCGTCCCC
>NZ_JBMGJV010000153.1:0-251 GCF_051025295.1 Candidatus Dedyshia acidiphila
GGGGACGCACCGCGATAGTGTTGCACACGCGTAGAATGGAGTGTTTGGCCCGGGTAGGCGTTCAGGCCGGCAGGGAGTGACGATTGGCAGAGATTATCTACGACATAGCGATCATCGGCGGGGGCCCGCCGGTTACACGGCAGCCATCCGCGCCGGACAGTACGGATTGAAGACGGCGCTGATTGAGCGGGAGCCGAAGCTGGGCGGCACATGCCTGCACTGGGGCTGCATTCCGACGAAATCGATCCTGT
>NZ_JBMGJV010000154.1:0-249 GCF_051025295.1 Candidatus Dedyshia acidiphila
ACGCACTAGTGGGGGTCTTCGACACGACTGATGTACTCCTCTGAGTTGATCCAATTCGGGAATGCAGAGTGTTGGACGCAGACCATGACTTAAGTTTTGCTATTTTTCTTTTGAGATGTCGTTTTTTTGTTGCGAGCGCTCGATTCGGTGTGTATCCGCCGCTGCTCCCTGTTGCCGCTTCCGCATGATCCCGATACGCTGAATCCATCATGTACGAAGAGTTCGACGTCACCGACCGCTGGACCGGCG
>NZ_JBMGJV010000155.1:0-249 GCF_051025295.1 Candidatus Dedyshia acidiphila
GCCGGGGGTGATGGTGACCTCAGCACCGGTGCGCGGATTGCGCCCAATGCCGGTCTTCCGGGGTCTCACGTTGAACACGCCAAACCCACGGAGTTCGATGCGTTCACCGGTGGCCAAGGCCTTTTTTTAGGCTCTCGAAGATGGTGTCGACAGCAGCCTCCGCCTTGTTGCGGGGAAGGCCGGTTCGTTCAATCACTCGATGCACAATGTCCTGCTTGATCAAGGCATTCGCTCCAGACCACGGTCGCT
>NZ_JBMGJV010000156.1:0-249 GCF_051025295.1 Candidatus Dedyshia acidiphila
GGTGTCGATCACGAGCGCGTTTTCACACTCTGGACATGCTGGCATTTCCTGCCCTCCAGGCTAGGAGAAATCTTACGAGTTGATGATGGCAGTTGGATGTACCGTGGCTGCCAGCCGCGCCTTTTTTTCTATGTGCGTCGCGGATCGAGGGAGAAGAGGGTCACTACCCCGGCAGTCCTCCAGTACGAACAGAGGAAACCGGCTTAGGGGTAGTTGTAGAAGCAACCCTGCCGTGCGTCAAGCGAGCAG
>NZ_JBMGJV010000157.1:0-249 GCF_051025295.1 Candidatus Dedyshia acidiphila
GGAGCAGATGGAGCAGAAATTACGTCTGGAGTAATCGTCACGATTACCTCATCCCCCAAAGGTGGGATGGCCCCAAGGCGGGGTAACCCGTTTTTATGCTCCCAACAGATGCAGGCAACCGTTTTTTTCGTTTCTGCCATCTTCGCTTGAGTCACCCAAGGGGTCCAAATCTGCAGATGCAGCCTATCCTGATCGTGGACGACAACCCTATTCAGGCCGTTACACGCCGCCTGATTCTAGAGAGAGCCC
>NZ_JBMGJV010000158.1:0-249 GCF_051025295.1 Candidatus Dedyshia acidiphila
CGACCACCCATCGCGCTCCTCCCAACAGACGACGGAATGGCCCATGCGCCCCAGCGCGCGTGCCAGCCCGCGCAGGAAATGCGCATTGCCGTTATTCCAATCGGAGGTGAGGGAATGCACGAAAAAAAGCGAGGCGCAGCCTACGCGACATGTGCGAAGGACCTCTTCCCGGCCAGCTCGTTGTATAGCTCGCGATAATCCGCCGTAGAGCGATCCACTCCATAGCGTTCTCGGGCACGTGTCTGCGCT
>NZ_JBMGJV010000159.1:0-249 GCF_051025295.1 Candidatus Dedyshia acidiphila
CATCGCCTTCGGGTATTCACCGGCCGATGCGCACGATCCCTGCAGGCGAATCTGCCGCGTAACCACCTTCTGCAGTGGCAGCAGCACCTCCGGCGCAATGTTGCCGACGAGCACGACCGTGCCCCCCCTTGCGCGTCGCGTCGACGGCGGCTGCCACTGTCTCTGCACGGCCAACAGCCTCAAAGACCACATCCACGCCCCGCCTCTCGGTGCGTTGCAGGATGCACTCGGAGAGGGCGCTCTGCGCAT
>NZ_JBMGJV010000160.1:0-249 GCF_051025295.1 Candidatus Dedyshia acidiphila
GACACCAAAGATAGCGTCAAAGGCCTGGAGCAGGCTTTCGCTGAGCGCGAGTAACTTCTCGTCGGTGGGCATTGGCATGGATCGCCTCCTGATGGCGCGGTGAGGGCGAACGGGAACGGACGGGGGGGAACTGCTGCTATGGATGCGTGACTGGACGGGGCGTCGCAGAAAGCGCGCCCCGCCACTATGAAGATCAGGAGAACTGCTTGAGGTCGATCCCGAGCGGCCAGTCCTGCTTCATGCCGAGCA
>NZ_JBMGJV010000161.1:0-249 GCF_051025295.1 Candidatus Dedyshia acidiphila
GCCAACGTATGTTACCTACCCGTTAAGTCACTGTAAAGACGGGGTTCGCGCTGGAGGACTGCGCCAATACCGTAGTCCACGTTGTCACCAGTCTGCCGCACGGCGCCAGATGCTCTCGATCAAAAAAAGGACAAGCTCCGCCGCAACGAAGGGGAGCCGGCAAGCGGTCGATTCAGGGAGGCGTGCGATGAAACATCTGTTCAGAGCTCTGTTGGCATTGGTTCTGTTTGTGGTGGCGGGAGCCATCGT
>NZ_JBMGJV010000162.1:0-249 GCF_051025295.1 Candidatus Dedyshia acidiphila
TCAAGTCAGGTCAGGCCCACATCCATGCTCGACGAATTGGAATTCGCCTACACTCCCGTGCGCGATCGCGTACGCGACCTGCGGGAGTATCTTTGACGCCTCGCGTCTGCGCGCGGATCTCAAAAAAAGTAGAAGAAAAGCTGGCCGATCCGGAGATCTGGGGCAAGCCCGCTGAGTCACAGGTGCTGATGCGTGAGCGCAAGCGGCTCGAGGAGCAGCTTGCTTACGACGTCGAGCTGACGCGGCGCA
>NZ_JBMGJV010000163.1:0-249 GCF_051025295.1 Candidatus Dedyshia acidiphila
CCACACCCCAGCGCCGCGAAAGCGCACCTTTGAAGACTTCGAAGGGGCAGCGCGCGCACTGCGGGAGCAGGAGGAGCGCAAGGAAAGCCTGTTCCGGCAGTCTGTCGATGCGGAGCGGAACAAAAAAAGACCTGATGGAACGCCGCTTCGCCGAAGCAGTGAAGCGAGCGAAGGACGATCCGACAGAGGGCAAGCCGCTGCGGGATTTCGATCTCGATTAGGCGGCCGCAGCGATCGCGCGGTGGGCGG
>NZ_JBMGJV010000164.1:0-249 GCF_051025295.1 Candidatus Dedyshia acidiphila
TTCCGTCGCGAGCAGCCCCTTGATGCCGTCGGTCAGTTGCAGTTCGCCGCCTGCACCCTTCGGAATCGTCTCGAGCAGCTCGAAGATGCGCGGCGTGAGAATGTAACGGCCGATGATTGCATTTTTTTGACGGTGCGTCGGCCTGCTTCGGCTTCTCGACCATCCCCTTCACCGCGTGCAGCCGTGGATTGCCCGGCACGTCGTCGCAATCGAGCACGCCGTACGCCGAGATCGCCGGTCCCTCGACGA
>NZ_JBMGJV010000165.1:0-249 GCF_051025295.1 Candidatus Dedyshia acidiphila
TTTCCTGCCGATCGCGCAGCAGGTCCAGCTTCACGCCGCGGAAGGGAATCTCTGCGCGCCGCAGACGGTCGAGAATCATCGTGAGGTGCGGGCGGGAGCGAGCCAGCACGGCGATGCGGTATTTTTTTCTTATCGCGCTCGGCCGCGGCCACCGCTGGCAGATGGCCGCGGATGATCTCGAGTATGCGATCGGCCTCCTCGGCTGCGAGTGCATCGTTGTCGTCGACATCGCTCTGCCAGCTCTGCGCA
>NZ_JBMGJV010000166.1:0-249 GCF_051025295.1 Candidatus Dedyshia acidiphila
AAGATTGACCCAGTGGGCCGATGGGCGACGGCATGGTTAAGCTGCGAGATGCCGTAGTTGCGGCCCCCGACCAGTGCAAGAATTTGTCCGGTGTGTGGATTCAGTGCCACTAGCGCGACCTGGGGGGGTGGCGATCGCGTCGGGGTTCTTGGATTTCGCACGACGGCGGTCGACCAGCTTGTCGACGACCTTCATGCCGTCGGCAACGGCGTCGTTCGCTGCGGACTGCAGGTCCGGATCGAGTGACGT
>NZ_JBMGJV010000167.1:0-249 GCF_051025295.1 Candidatus Dedyshia acidiphila
ACGGAGCTGCCGCGCTCACCACGCGCCCGATGTTGTACGCGAAGCCCAGTGCCGACCCACGCACGGCGGTAGGAAACAACTCACTGGCAATCACGGCGAAGCCGCTGAAGTACCCCGCGCCAAAAAAAGCCGACCCATGGACCCAGCCAGAGCAAGACCTGGGGATTTCGGACCGTGGCGTAGACCGGCACCAGGACAGCCGCGATGAGCAGGTAGCCGATATAGGCGCTCTTGCGGCTGAAGCGGTCG
>NZ_JBMGJV010000168.1:0-249 GCF_051025295.1 Candidatus Dedyshia acidiphila
GGTAGTAATCAGGTGAGAACTTTGTGCACGGACCGAGTAACATCCTGCTCCGCTGCGAGAAAGAAATTACGCGGCATCTCACGTCAGCAGGCAACCCGCCAGCAGATTCCCGAGGTGAAATCCCCCCCTTTGGGGTAGGCGTCCGGACGAACCGGGTAACCAGGAGGGGTAGCTGGGACGCACACAGCCGCACCGCTTCAATCAGCCTGTGGAAAACCGGGACGGGCGTGAGTTGGGGGCGCCGTGAAT
>NZ_JBMGJV010000169.1:0-249 GCF_051025295.1 Candidatus Dedyshia acidiphila
CCTGAAAGACCTGAACCGTGAGCGCGATGCCGTCACCGCCTTCACGCGCGCCGTTGAGCTCCGCCCGGATCCGGGCATCGCGTTCAAGCTCGGCTCGACCTACCTTGCCCTCCACGAGAAGAAAAAAAGCCGACGCTCTCTTCGCGCAACTAATCAAGGCCGCCGGTGGCAATGCGATCTGGTCTATCGCAATCGGGGATGCCTATCGCGATAGTGGGTTCAACGAGGACGCGATTGCCAACTTCAAGC
>NZ_JBMGJV010000170.1:0-248 GCF_051025295.1 Candidatus Dedyshia acidiphila
CCGATGCGACATGCATACTCCCGCTGAGCCCGGCGAAGAACAACAGGGCCAGCACCGCCATGTAAAGAGGTGAGGAGGAATTGATCTGGCGGACGAGAGAAGCCGTCACAGACGGCAAAGTTTTTTTTCACAACGAAACCCCAAATGTTGTTTTCTGTTCTTTGGAAGTCGTACTGCAGCAAAACGGCACGTGCAGCTCTGACCCACACAACGACAACTTGACAGAAAAAGGGGTACTTCTTCCCTAA
>NZ_JBMGJV010000171.1:0-248 GCF_051025295.1 Candidatus Dedyshia acidiphila
GCCGGGGGTGATGGTGACCTCAGCACCGGTGCGCGGATTGCGCCCAATGCCGGTCTTCCGGGGTCTCACGTTGAACACGCCAAACCCACGGAGTTCGATGCGTTCACCGGTGGCCAAGGCCTTTTTTAGGCTCTCGAAGATGGTGTCGACAGCAGCCTCCGCCTTGTTGCGGGGAAGGCCGGTTCGTTCAATCACTCGATGCACAATGTCCTGCTTGATCAAGGCATTCGCTCCAGACCACGGTCGCT
>NZ_JBMGJV010000172.1:0-248 GCF_051025295.1 Candidatus Dedyshia acidiphila
GGAACGATTCACTCTTTCTTCATCGAGTCGCGCACGCCCGACTGTATATCTACACCAACAACACTTACATATTGTGGTTCGGGGAAGGGCCTGCCGTGGCTGCGAAGACCTTTTTGTCTCTTTTTTTTGTTGCTTACTTCCGGTATTGCCAGTGCGCAGAGCGTGCCCCGGTCGTCGCATGTGTGGATGATCACCGAAGAGAACCACAGCTTTGAGGACGTAATCGGGAACGCGTCGATGCCGTATTA
>NZ_JBMGJV010000173.1:0-248 GCF_051025295.1 Candidatus Dedyshia acidiphila
CTCGTGCGTTCACGCTATCGAACAGCACCCAGTCCGCGAGCCGATAGAGCGCGTCAGCCTGCTCCTCACAACTTGGCCCTGTCTTGTCGACGAACACCGCGCTCGGATGTACTTCCGCAGTTTTTTTTCGTCTTCTTGATGTCGACGGTGCGTGCGACCGCGTCGACGGCGATAACTTCTCCGATCTTCTCGCCGCGCTGGCAAATCGTGTCGCCAGCACATACATCCATTTCCTGCTTATCGAACGA
>NZ_JBMGJV010000174.1:0-248 GCF_051025295.1 Candidatus Dedyshia acidiphila
CGTCACCTGGATGCAGCGTGAACGGCTTTGCTCCGAGCGGCGCCATCACATCCGTCCCGTCCGGCTTCGCCAACGCAAACAGGTCCACGTTCAGCGTGTCCGCCTTCAGGTACTCGATCGTTTTTTTTCAGCTGCTCGTCATAGCCATACAGGAACGGCACCGCCGTGTTGCCGCCCAGCCACCGGTGCGACACCACGGATCCGTTCTTGGCCGACACATCCGCCTGTACTGCCTGCTCGCGTTGCAT
>NZ_JBMGJV010000175.1:0-248 GCF_051025295.1 Candidatus Dedyshia acidiphila
CTGCTCGCTTGACGCACGGCAGGGTTGCTTCTACAACTACCCCTAAGCCGGTTTCCTCTGTTCGTACTGGAGGACTGCCGGGGTAGTGACCCTCTTCTCCCTCGATCCGCGACGCACATAGAAAAAAGGCGCGGCTGGCAGCCACGGTACATCCAACTGCCATCATCAACTCGTAAGATTTCTCCTAGCCTGGAGGGCAGGAAATGCCAGCATGTCCAGAGTGTGAAAACGCGCTCGTGATCGACACC
>NZ_JBMGJV010000176.1:0-248 GCF_051025295.1 Candidatus Dedyshia acidiphila
GGAGCAGATGGAGCAGAAATTACGTCTGGAGTAATCGTCACGATTACCTCATCCCCCAAAGGTGGGATGGCCCCAAGGCGGGGTAACCCGTTTTTATGCTCCCAACAGATGCAGGCAACCGTTTTTTCGTTTCTGCCATCTTCGCTTGAGTCACCCAAGGGGTCCAAATCTGCAGATGCAGCCTATCCTGATCGTGGACGACAACCCTATTCAGGCCGTTACACGCCGCCTGATTCTAGAGAGAGCCC
>NZ_JBMGJV010000177.1:0-248 GCF_051025295.1 Candidatus Dedyshia acidiphila
GGCATCGGTCCTGGCGAACCTTTCAACACGCAGCTGGCGCTGAAGATTATCTTCTAGAGCACGCAGTCGTGTTGGCCTCCCGCGGCATGGCTGCGCCTTCGGGCCCAGTCATGTCGCGTCTTTTTTTTCCGCTGCACTGAGAGGGAGAAGGTTTATGGCACTCACCCGGCGGCAGTTCCTCTATCGAGTCGGCCAGGCGGGCGGCTACGGAGCTGCCTTCACAATGCTGCAGACGCTCGGGCTCCTGC
>NZ_JBMGJV010000178.1:0-248 GCF_051025295.1 Candidatus Dedyshia acidiphila
AGGGTAAATCGCCCTGACCGACAACGACGAGGCGGTTTGCGCGCGCCTCCCGCATTTCCTGTTGCCTCAACTCGTCAGCAGATGGACCCGGGTCACAGGCAAACTGGATCTGAGCGCGAACTTTTTTCAACTCAGCCGGGTCAGAGCATTCAGACGAAGAATGCCCAAGATTTTGGCATACGTTTTTGAGTTGCTGATCGCAGGATTTTGCCTGCACTTGATCAGGAAGGGTCGCTTCGATTTGCGGC
>NZ_JBMGJV010000179.1:0-248 GCF_051025295.1 Candidatus Dedyshia acidiphila
GGTTCGGCTCGGCGCAGATGGCGTTCGTCGTCACGTTGGGCACCGTGCAGCGGTCCGTCACATCCGTGAAGCCGTACACCTGCGGATGAGCAGACACCGCACTGAGCAATGTGTTGACGTCAAAAAACTTGAAGTAGCGCATTCCCGGCAGGATGGCGAAGTAGTTGTTGCTGATGGTGAAGAGCTCCCCGTTGAAGTCGCCCGTGATCGCCTGCGCCCACAGCGGGACGAACGGGCTGACCGTCGCG
>NZ_JBMGJV010000180.1:0-248 GCF_051025295.1 Candidatus Dedyshia acidiphila
TGCGCCGCGTCAGCTCGACGTCGTAAGCAAGCTGCTCCTCGAGCCGCTTGCGCTCACGCATCAGCACCTGTGACTCAGCGGGCTTGCCCCAGATCTCCGGATCGGCCAGCTTTTCTTCTACTTTTTTGAGATCCGCGCGCAGACGCGAGGCGTCAAAGATACTCCCGCAGGTCGCGTACGCGATCGCGCACGGGAGTGTAGGCGAATTCCAATTCGTCGAGCATGGATGTGGGCCTGACCTGACTTGA
>NZ_JBMGJV010000181.1:0-248 GCF_051025295.1 Candidatus Dedyshia acidiphila
ACGGAGCTGCCGCGCTCACCACGCGCCCGATGTTGTACGCGAAGCCCAGTGCCGACCCACGCACGGCGGTAGGAAACAACTCACTGGCAATCACGGCGAAGCCGCTGAAGTACCCCGCGCCAAAAAAGCCGACCCATGGACCCAGCCAGAGCAAGACCTGGGGATTTCGGACCGTGGCGTAGACCGGCACCAGGACAGCCGCGATGAGCAGGTAGCCGATATAGGCGCTCTTGCGGCTGAAGCGGTCG
>NZ_JBMGJV010000182.1:0-248 GCF_051025295.1 Candidatus Dedyshia acidiphila
GCAGCTTGCCTTCAGTTTGCGCGGCATAGGGCGTGCCGAGTGAGGCGACCAGCAGGCTCAGGCAGCCACCATAAAGCACACCGCGTGCGTTGCCGGGCCGCAGCATACGGAGTCCTGTTTCCCCCCCCGAGTTGGTACGGCTCAGCCCCCAGCGCGGCCGCAAAACTCTGCAGGTGCGCCCCGTCCTCGCGCGAGAAGTCAGCCGCCACCATCGGCCCGTGCAGGACCGGAATGCCGGCCTGATCAAG
>NZ_JBMGJV010000183.1:0-248 GCF_051025295.1 Candidatus Dedyshia acidiphila
TACTGCGGCCGTCTCGCTGCTGCTGGCCTTACGGTCGCCGTGGTGGCTGGGTGCAGCCATGCTCTCTTCGGCGGCGGCGCTTGCTCCCGATCGAGGCCTGCTGGCCTTCCTTCGTCGCAAGGGGGGGGTGGAATGTAGCGCTCGTCGCTGCTCCGCTGCTGCTGATGCAAAACCTCTGCAAGCTCATCGCCGCAGCCTGCGGAACGGCGCTGTTTCTGCGATCGAAGATGAGCGGCCGGCGCGCTCCC
>NZ_JBMGJV010000184.1:0-248 GCF_051025295.1 Candidatus Dedyshia acidiphila
CGCGCGCAATTGCACGTCGCCTTTACGAAGCGATTGCGCCACTGCCGATCCTCAGCCCGCATGGCCACACTGACCCGCGCTGGTTTGCAGAGAACACAGCTTTCCCGGACCCCACATCGCTTTTTTTTGTTGCCCGATCACTACGTGCTGCGCATGCTGTACAGCCAGGGTGTGCCGATGGAGACGCTGCGCGCCGGCGCGGACTCGGCAAAGGCACGCGAAGTCTGGCGGCTCTTCGCCGCCCACTA
>NZ_JBMGJV010000185.1:0-248 GCF_051025295.1 Candidatus Dedyshia acidiphila
CCACACCCCAGCGCCGCGAAAGCGCACCTTTGAAGACTTCGAAGGGGCAGCGCGCGCACTGCGGGAGCAGGAGGAGCGCAAGGAAAGCCTGTTCCGGCAGTCTGTCGATGCGGAGCGGAACAAAAAAGACCTGATGGAACGCCGCTTCGCCGAAGCAGTGAAGCGAGCGAAGGACGATCCGACAGAGGGCAAGCCGCTGCGGGATTTCGATCTCGATTAGGCGGCCGCAGCGATCGCGCGGTGGGCGG
>NZ_JBMGJV010000186.1:0-248 GCF_051025295.1 Candidatus Dedyshia acidiphila
AGGTGCCACTACCGGGACGAAGCGCTGCTCTGTCGCGCTGTAAAGGTCCATGTGGCCGCTGCCGATGTTGTACACGCAGCCGTGTAGCCGAAGCGTGCCGGAGGCCAGCCCGGCCGCGACGGGGGGGGTGGGTACCCAGATGCTGGAGTTGGAGCAGCACATTCTGCTCGACCAGCAGGTGGGTGAGCTGGTCCCCCTCCGCCTCCGGGTACTTTGCGCGGACCACACTCAGGGCGGCATGGGCGTTG
>NZ_JBMGJV010000187.1:0-248 GCF_051025295.1 Candidatus Dedyshia acidiphila
CGACCACCCATCGCGCTCCTCCCAACAGACGACGGAATGGCCCATGCGCCCCAGCGCGCGTGCCAGCCCGCGCAGGAAATGCGCATTGCCGTTATTCCAATCGGAGGTGAGGGAATGCACGAAAAAAGCGAGGCGCAGCCTACGCGACATGTGCGAAGGACCTCTTCCCGGCCAGCTCGTTGTATAGCTCGCGATAATCCGCCGTAGAGCGATCCACTCCATAGCGTTCTCGGGCACGTGTCTGCGCT
>NZ_JBMGJV010000188.1:0-248 GCF_051025295.1 Candidatus Dedyshia acidiphila
CGCCGGTCCAGCGGTCGGTGACGTCGAACTCTTCGTACATGATGGATTCAGCGTATCGGGATCATGCGGAAGCGGCAACAGGGAGCAGCGGCGGATACACACCGAATCGAGCGCTCGCAACAAAAAACGACATCTCAAAAGAAAAATAGCAAAACTTAAGTCATGGTCTGCGTCCAACACTCTGCATTCCCGAATTGGATCAACTCAGAGGAGTACATCAGTCGTGTCGAAGACCCCCACTAGTGCGT
>NZ_JBMGJV010000189.1:0-248 GCF_051025295.1 Candidatus Dedyshia acidiphila
ACGTCACTCGATCCGGACCTGCAGTCCGCAGCGAACGACGCCGTTGCCGACGGCATGAAGGTCGTCGACAAGCTGGTCGACCGCCGTCGTGCGAAATCCAAGAACCCCGACGCGATCGCCACCCCCCAGGTCGCGCTAGTGGCACTGAATCCACACACCGGACAAATTCTTGCACTGGTCGGGGGCCGCAACTACGGCATCTCGCAGCTTAACCATGCCGTCGCCCATCGGCCCACTGGGTCAATCTT
>NZ_JBMGJV010000190.1:0-248 GCF_051025295.1 Candidatus Dedyshia acidiphila
GCCAACGTATGTTACCTACCCGTTAAGTCACTGTAAAGACGGGGTTCGCGCTGGAGGACTGCGCCAATACCGTAGTCCACGTTGTCACCAGTCTGCCGCACGGCGCCAGATGCTCTCGATCAAAAAAGGACAAGCTCCGCCGCAACGAAGGGGAGCCGGCAAGCGGTCGATTCAGGGAGGCGTGCGATGAAACATCTGTTCAGAGCTCTGTTGGCATTGGTTCTGTTTGTGGTGGCGGGAGCCATCGT
>NZ_JBMGJV010000191.1:0-248 GCF_051025295.1 Candidatus Dedyshia acidiphila
TTCCGTCGCGAGCAGCCCCTTGATGCCGTCGGTCAGTTGCAGTTCGCCGCCTGCACCCTTCGGAATCGTCTCGAGCAGCTCGAAGATGCGCGGCGTGAGAATGTAACGGCCGATGATTGCATTTTTTGACGGTGCGTCGGCCTGCTTCGGCTTCTCGACCATCCCCTTCACCGCGTGCAGCCGTGGATTGCCCGGCACGTCGTCGCAATCGAGCACGCCGTACGCCGAGATCGCCGGTCCCTCGACGA
>NZ_JBMGJV010000192.1:0-248 GCF_051025295.1 Candidatus Dedyshia acidiphila
TGCTCGGCATGAAGCAGGACTGGCCGCTCGGGATCGACCTCAAGCAGTTCTCCTGATCTTCATAGTGGCGGGGCGCGCTTTCTGCGACGCCCCGTCCAGTCACGCATCCATAGCAGCAGTTCCCCCCGTCCGTTCCCGTTCGCCCTCACCGCGCCATCAGGAGGCGATCCATGCCAATGCCCACCGACGAGAAGTTACTCGCGCTCAGCGAAAGCCTGCTCCAGGCCTTTGACGCTATCTTTGGTGTC
>NZ_JBMGJV010000193.1:0-248 GCF_051025295.1 Candidatus Dedyshia acidiphila
CCTGAAAGACCTGAACCGTGAGCGCGATGCCGTCACCGCCTTCACGCGCGCCGTTGAGCTCCGCCCGGATCCGGGCATCGCGTTCAAGCTCGGCTCGACCTACCTTGCCCTCCACGAGAAGAAAAAAGCCGACGCTCTCTTCGCGCAACTAATCAAGGCCGCCGGTGGCAATGCGATCTGGTCTATCGCAATCGGGGATGCCTATCGCGATAGTGGGTTCAACGAGGACGCGATTGCCAACTTCAAGC
>NZ_JBMGJV010000194.1:0-248 GCF_051025295.1 Candidatus Dedyshia acidiphila
CAATGTGCAGCACTTCGGCGATGCGCCGGCTGACGAGATCGACCAGTGGTCCGGCTTCGGTAAAGCGGCGTGCCTGCTCGGAGAGTTCGCTTAGCACCAGCTCCGCGTCGTAAGCCTCGCGAAAAAAGCGCCGGTCCAGCGAGCGCTGGACCCGATAGCTGATGGAATCGTGAGCCGCGAACAGCCGGAGGCACCCAGCGCCGGCCAGGATCGTTGCGCCAATAGCGAGCGGCAGGTTCTGGCGATGC
>NZ_JBMGJV010000195.1:0-248 GCF_051025295.1 Candidatus Dedyshia acidiphila
GCTGCGGCGGCTTCAAGCCCAGCACCCGTAGAGTACGACCCCTCCTGTACGACCCCCTTCCCAACTTGCTCCTTCCAACCTCCCACCGCAGGTGAATTGTGACCATCGCAGAACTAAAAGAAAAAAAATATTACCGAGCTGAGCCGCATTGCGCGCACGCTTGAGATTCCCGGAGCCAGTGGGCTCCGCAAGCAAGATCTGATCTTCAAAATCCTCCAGGCACAGAGCGAAAAAGAGGGCCACATCTT
>NZ_JBMGJV010000196.1:0-248 GCF_051025295.1 Candidatus Dedyshia acidiphila
TGCGCAGAGCTGGCAGAGCGATGTCGACGACAACGATGCACTCGCAGCCGAGGAGGCCGATCGCATACTCGAGATCATCCGCGGCCATCTGCCAGCGGTGGCCGCGGCCGAGCGCGATAAGAAAAAATACCGCATCGCCGTGCTGGCTCGCTCCCGCCCGCACCTCACGATGATTCTCGACCGTCTGCGGCGCGCAGAGATTCCCTTCCGCGGCGTGAAGCTGGACCTGCTGCGCGATCGGCAGGAAA
>NZ_JBMGJV010000197.1:0-248 GCF_051025295.1 Candidatus Dedyshia acidiphila
GGTAGTAATCAGGTGAGAACTTTGTGCACGGACCGAGTAACATCCTGCTCCGCTGCGAGAAAGAAATTACGCGGCATCTCACGTCAGCAGGCAACCCGCCAGCAGATTCCCGAGGTGAAATCCCCCCTTTGGGGTAGGCGTCCGGACGAACCGGGTAACCAGGAGGGGTAGCTGGGACGCACACAGCCGCACCGCTTCAATCAGCCTGTGGAAAACCGGGACGGGCGTGAGTTGGGGGCGCCGTGAAT
>NZ_JBMGJV010000198.1:0-248 GCF_051025295.1 Candidatus Dedyshia acidiphila
CTCCCCCGAAGATCCTGACGAGCGCGCTTCTCACTGGCGCGCTCGGAAAGCGCTCGCACCAAGAGTGCGCAGCACACGTTTGCTTTGCGACACTGACAGAAGGCCCCGGCCAGGGGCCTCTTTTTTTTGTTGGTGTCAGCAGGTATGTTGAGTCGTGACTGTCGATAGCTGCTTCCGCGAATATGAGCAGGAGTGGCTCGATTCTCGGCATGATCGCGCTCGGCAATGCCGCCGACGAAATCGCTCGG
>NZ_JBMGJV010000199.1:0-248 GCF_051025295.1 Candidatus Dedyshia acidiphila
CATCGCCTTCGGGTATTCACCGGCCGATGCGCACGATCCCTGCAGGCGAATCTGCCGCGTAACCACCTTCTGCAGTGGCAGCAGCACCTCCGGCGCAATGTTGCCGACGAGCACGACCGTGCCCCCCTTGCGCGTCGCGTCGACGGCGGCTGCCACTGTCTCTGCACGGCCAACAGCCTCAAAGACCACATCCACGCCCCGCCTCTCGGTGCGTTGCAGGATGCACTCGGAGAGGGCGCTCTGCGCAT
>NZ_JBMGJV010000200.1:0-248 GCF_051025295.1 Candidatus Dedyshia acidiphila
GAGGCTGGTCTCCACGGCGGTGTTGGCCTCGCTGGCGCGGCTCAGCAATCCTTTGGGCGTGGTCGTGCCGGCCCCGCTCACCGCATGTGCGAGGTTCAGCCCAAAGCCGTTGCTGTTCTGAAAAAAAAGCCTGCACCCCGGCGAAGTTGTTATCGAGCACCGTGCTGAGCTGGTCGCTATTCAGCCTGAGCGTGCCATCGTTATTGAACGAGATCCCGATCTGACTGACGGTCGAGAGCGAGGTGCCC
>NZ_JBMGJV010000201.1:0-248 GCF_051025295.1 Candidatus Dedyshia acidiphila
GCGGCAGTGATGATGCCGGTGCTCGCGATGTACCTGCGGCGGGTTCTTGTGCTGCTGATGCGGCGGCACAGAACATTGGTGCGCTCACGACCAGCAGTGCCGTGAGTTGTTAAATTCGGTAAAAAAAATGGGTGCGGGCGAGCCGCATCAAGGTCTTCTCCTAAGGGCAGCGCAGGATCGGCAGGGCGGCGTGCATCTAAAACGATGTGTCGCTCCTTCGGATAATTCGGCCCCGCCTCGCGTTTGTT
>NZ_JBMGJV010000202.1:0-248 GCF_051025295.1 Candidatus Dedyshia acidiphila
GCGCCACGACTGGTGAAGACGATGCGATAGTTCTCGTTCTCGACCGTGCTTGTCTGCTCGCCGGTGCCGACCACAGCGGGGCTTGCGGAGGCAGCGCTCCCTGACGTGTCAGCAGAGAGCGGGGGGGGTGGTCCCGGAGGTGCCGGTGTCACCATTCACGGCCGCAGCAGCTGCCGGGTTCGCCGCGGTATTCGTGGCGGCCTGTTGCTGGTGCTGCGCCGCGGGCGGTGTCTCCGCCTTCTTGGGCT
>NZ_JBMGJV010000203.1:0-248 GCF_051025295.1 Candidatus Dedyshia acidiphila
ACGAATCGAGTGTGGGAGGCGGTCACATTCTGATAGTCCGGCAACCGGTCCAGGCCGGAGTAGGCGGACAGGCGCATGATCAGGTCGAGGTTGCGCTCCGAATCGTGAATGAAGGTCTTCTTTTTTTTCACCAACTAATCCGAATCCACGCCGGCCCACCTTGGTCGGACCGAATAAGTCATAGAAATCTGCCTTGTTAAAATACGCGGAGACGAGCCACTCCCAGTAGTTCGCTTCAATGCCGAAGT
>NZ_JBMGJV010000204.1:0-248 GCF_051025295.1 Candidatus Dedyshia acidiphila
GCCGGCAACGATCGCCTGCAATGCCTGCACACCCGGCAGGAACAGCGGGTAGTTTCCGGGTCCCAGAATCAGAACCACACCGAGCGGCACGCGCTCGACGGTCGCCTCCACATGCCGCTGAAAAAAAAGGACGGCTGCGAGAAGAGAGCCGATGAGGTCGCAGGATGGAGAGCGCCTCCCGCTCCAGGAAGCGGCATGCGTCGGCTAAAGGCAGCACCTCTGCGGCGAGTGTGTCGGCCAGTGTGCGA
>NZ_JBMGJV010000205.1:0-247 GCF_051025295.1 Candidatus Dedyshia acidiphila
GGGTTACATACACGGGCCTTCACTGGGTGTGCGGCGGAATTGCATGCGGCACGGTGATGTTGATTCTTTACCGCTCGCCGTTCCCGCTGCTGTTTCGGCTGGCGCTGCCGTTCACTTACTTTTTTTTTGTTTCAGTACGCCGTCATTGCCCGCAGCTACGTGCTGTTTCCTGCCCTGCTGTTCTTGCTAGCGGTGTGCTGGAGGTCACGATGGAAGCGACCCATCCCAGTCGTGTTGTTGCTAGGAT
>NZ_JBMGJV010000206.1:0-247 GCF_051025295.1 Candidatus Dedyshia acidiphila
ACTTCGGCATTGAAGCGAACTACTGGGAGTGGCTCGTCTCCGCGTATTTTAACAAGGCAGATTTCTATGACTTATTCGGTCCGACCAAGGTGGGCCGGCGTGGATTCGGATTAGTTGGTGAAAAAAAGAAGACCTTCATTCACGATTCGGAGCGCAACCTCGACCTGATCATGCGCCTGTCCGCCTACTCCGGCCTGGACCGGTTGCCGGACTATCAGAATGTGACCGCCTCCCACACTCGATTCGT
>NZ_JBMGJV010000207.1:0-247 GCF_051025295.1 Candidatus Dedyshia acidiphila
GCGCCACGACTGGTGAAGACGATGCGATAGTTCTCGTTCTCGACCGTGCTTGTCTGCTCGCCGGTGCCGACCACAGCGGGGCTTGCGGAGGCAGCGCTCCCTGACGTGTCAGCAGAGAGCGGGGGGGTGGTCCCGGAGGTGCCGGTGTCACCATTCACGGCCGCAGCAGCTGCCGGGTTCGCCGCGGTATTCGTGGCGGCCTGTTGCTGGTGCTGCGCCGCGGGCGGTGTCTCCGCCTTCTTGGGCT
>NZ_JBMGJV010000208.1:0-247 GCF_051025295.1 Candidatus Dedyshia acidiphila
CTCCCCCGAAGATCCTGACGAGCGCGCTTCTCACTGGCGCGCTCGGAAAGCGCTCGCACCAAGAGTGCGCAGCACACGTTTGCTTTGCGACACTGACAGAAGGCCCCGGCCAGGGGCCTCTTTTTTTGTTGGTGTCAGCAGGTATGTTGAGTCGTGACTGTCGATAGCTGCTTCCGCGAATATGAGCAGGAGTGGCTCGATTCTCGGCATGATCGCGCTCGGCAATGCCGCCGACGAAATCGCTCGG
>NZ_JBMGJV010000209.1:0-247 GCF_051025295.1 Candidatus Dedyshia acidiphila
GGAGCGCACCTCGAACTACGCCGCATCGAAACAGCCGACCACCGCGAACTCTTCGCGATCGACGTGCCGTTCGATCCCTACCTGAACAGCAAGGCCGCGCACTAAGCAGGCTAGACGCCTTTTTTTTTGTGGCTCCCAGATGAACTTGTGGATCTGCAGGCTCAGCCGCCCTGGCACGCCGTCCTCCAGCATCCATTCGACCAGCAGCCGCGGATCCAGCTCGCAGTTGTCGGCCGTGCGCTGTGGC
>NZ_JBMGJV010000210.1:0-247 GCF_051025295.1 Candidatus Dedyshia acidiphila
CGTGTTTGTGCAAGTCAGGCAGGGTTAGCATGGAGGCTGACCCCGCGCCCGGGTGGCGAAATCGGCAGACGCAGCGGACTTAAAATCCGCATCCGCGAAAGTGGAGTGGGGGTTCAAGTCCCCCCCCCGGGCACCACGGAGAGCTAGCTCTTTGCCAGCTTAGACGCCGCGATCGTCTCGTCGACCTGCCGTCAGGCGATGCGCACGGGTAGGCGTCTCTCCGGTCGTATGAGCGGCATCGGCTCAG
>NZ_JBMGJV010000211.1:0-247 GCF_051025295.1 Candidatus Dedyshia acidiphila
AAAGCTGGAAGCCCAGCGCCATCCGGATGCCGATCTCGCGCGTGCGCTGCTCAACGCTGTAAGCGACGGTCGAGAACAGACCTGCGCCCGCCGGGCCGACCGCGACGAGAGAGAAGACCAAAAAAAAAGGTTGCGATGAATCGTTCGTGAGCCCACGTGAATTCACATGAAATCCATGAACAGCCGCAGCCGCTCCAAACTTTGATTCGGATTCAGGGTGCGGATGCTGGCGCTGATCGCATGCACC
>NZ_JBMGJV010000212.1:0-247 GCF_051025295.1 Candidatus Dedyshia acidiphila
CCGATGCGACATGCATACTCCCGCTGAGCCCGGCGAAGAACAACAGGGCCAGCACCGCCATGTAAAGAGGTGAGGAGGAATTGATCTGGCGGACGAGAGAAGCCGTCACAGACGGCAAAGTTTTTTTCACAACGAAACCCCAAATGTTGTTTTCTGTTCTTTGGAAGTCGTACTGCAGCAAAACGGCACGTGCAGCTCTGACCCACACAACGACAACTTGACAGAAAAAGGGGTACTTCTTCCCTAA
>NZ_JBMGJV010000213.1:0-247 GCF_051025295.1 Candidatus Dedyshia acidiphila
CGAGCAGCACGGCATTGTCCTGCGTCCAGATGGGCCGGTAACGCGCTGCGAAGTAGGGCCCGAGATCAATGCGCGGTCTCGATTCGTCCGAGAACAGCGCTTCGTCAAACTTCCTTCCGTTTTTTTTTGTCCCAGAGCACATACCGAACCTGATGCTGTTCGAGGCTGCGCACGATCTCGTCCTGTTCCATGCCTGAGCCGTACGGGAAGTTGAAGGTGCAACTGCTGTAGCGTGTTGGATTGTTAG
>NZ_JBMGJV010000214.1:0-247 GCF_051025295.1 Candidatus Dedyshia acidiphila
GCTGCGGCGGCTTCAAGCCCAGCACCCGTAGAGTACGACCCCTCCTGTACGACCCCCTTCCCAACTTGCTCCTTCCAACCTCCCACCGCAGGTGAATTGTGACCATCGCAGAACTAAAAGAAAAAAATATTACCGAGCTGAGCCGCATTGCGCGCACGCTTGAGATTCCCGGAGCCAGTGGGCTCCGCAAGCAAGATCTGATCTTCAAAATCCTCCAGGCACAGAGCGAAAAAGAGGGCCACATCTT
>NZ_JBMGJV010000215.1:0-247 GCF_051025295.1 Candidatus Dedyshia acidiphila
GGAACGATTCACTCTTTCTTCATCGAGTCGCGCACGCCCGACTGTATATCTACACCAACAACACTTACATATTGTGGTTCGGGGAAGGGCCTGCCGTGGCTGCGAAGACCTTTTTGTCTCTTTTTTTGTTGCTTACTTCCGGTATTGCCAGTGCGCAGAGCGTGCCCCGGTCGTCGCATGTGTGGATGATCACCGAAGAGAACCACAGCTTTGAGGACGTAATCGGGAACGCGTCGATGCCGTATTA
>NZ_JBMGJV010000216.1:0-247 GCF_051025295.1 Candidatus Dedyshia acidiphila
CGTCACCTGGATGCAGCGTGAACGGCTTTGCTCCGAGCGGCGCCATCACATCCGTCCCGTCCGGCTTCGCCAACGCAAACAGGTCCACGTTCAGCGTGTCCGCCTTCAGGTACTCGATCGTTTTTTTCAGCTGCTCGTCATAGCCATACAGGAACGGCACCGCCGTGTTGCCGCCCAGCCACCGGTGCGACACCACGGATCCGTTCTTGGCCGACACATCCGCCTGTACTGCCTGCTCGCGTTGCAT
>NZ_JBMGJV010000217.1:0-247 GCF_051025295.1 Candidatus Dedyshia acidiphila
GCGGCAGTGATGATGCCGGTGCTCGCGATGTACCTGCGGCGGGTTCTTGTGCTGCTGATGCGGCGGCACAGAACATTGGTGCGCTCACGACCAGCAGTGCCGTGAGTTGTTAAATTCGGTAAAAAAATGGGTGCGGGCGAGCCGCATCAAGGTCTTCTCCTAAGGGCAGCGCAGGATCGGCAGGGCGGCGTGCATCTAAAACGATGTGTCGCTCCTTCGGATAATTCGGCCCCGCCTCGCGTTTGTT
>NZ_JBMGJV010000218.1:0-247 GCF_051025295.1 Candidatus Dedyshia acidiphila
GGCATCGGTCCTGGCGAACCTTTCAACACGCAGCTGGCGCTGAAGATTATCTTCTAGAGCACGCAGTCGTGTTGGCCTCCCGCGGCATGGCTGCGCCTTCGGGCCCAGTCATGTCGCGTCTTTTTTTCCGCTGCACTGAGAGGGAGAAGGTTTATGGCACTCACCCGGCGGCAGTTCCTCTATCGAGTCGGCCAGGCGGGCGGCTACGGAGCTGCCTTCACAATGCTGCAGACGCTCGGGCTCCTGC
>NZ_JBMGJV010000219.1:0-247 GCF_051025295.1 Candidatus Dedyshia acidiphila
TCGTTCGATAAGCAGGAAATGGATGTATGTGCTGGCGACACGATTTGCCAGCGCGGCGAGAAGATCGGAGAAGTTATCGCCGTCGACGCGGTCGCACGCACCGTCGACATCAAGAAGACGAAAAAAACTGCGGAAGTACATCCGAGCGCGGTGTTCGTCGACAAGACAGGGCCAAGTTGTGAGGAGCAGGCTGACGCGCTCTATCGGCTCGCGGACTGGGTGCTGTTCGATAGCGTGAACGCACGAG
>NZ_JBMGJV010000220.1:0-247 GCF_051025295.1 Candidatus Dedyshia acidiphila
GCAGCTTGCCTTCAGTTTGCGCGGCATAGGGCGTGCCGAGTGAGGCGACCAGCAGGCTCAGGCAGCCACCATAAAGCACACCGCGTGCGTTGCCGGGCCGCAGCATACGGAGTCCTGTTTCCCCCCCGAGTTGGTACGGCTCAGCCCCCAGCGCGGCCGCAAAACTCTGCAGGTGCGCCCCGTCCTCGCGCGAGAAGTCAGCCGCCACCATCGGCCCGTGCAGGACCGGAATGCCGGCCTGATCAAG
>NZ_JBMGJV010000221.1:0-247 GCF_051025295.1 Candidatus Dedyshia acidiphila
GAGGCTGGTCTCCACGGCGGTGTTGGCCTCGCTGGCGCGGCTCAGCAATCCTTTGGGCGTGGTCGTGCCGGCCCCGCTCACCGCATGTGCGAGGTTCAGCCCAAAGCCGTTGCTGTTCTGAAAAAAAGCCTGCACCCCGGCGAAGTTGTTATCGAGCACCGTGCTGAGCTGGTCGCTATTCAGCCTGAGCGTGCCATCGTTATTGAACGAGATCCCGATCTGACTGACGGTCGAGAGCGAGGTGCCC
>NZ_JBMGJV010000222.1:0-247 GCF_051025295.1 Candidatus Dedyshia acidiphila
AGGTGCCACTACCGGGACGAAGCGCTGCTCTGTCGCGCTGTAAAGGTCCATGTGGCCGCTGCCGATGTTGTACACGCAGCCGTGTAGCCGAAGCGTGCCGGAGGCCAGCCCGGCCGCGACGGGGGGGTGGGTACCCAGATGCTGGAGTTGGAGCAGCACATTCTGCTCGACCAGCAGGTGGGTGAGCTGGTCCCCCTCCGCCTCCGGGTACTTTGCGCGGACCACACTCAGGGCGGCATGGGCGTTG
>NZ_JBMGJV010000223.1:0-247 GCF_051025295.1 Candidatus Dedyshia acidiphila
TACTGCGGCCGTCTCGCTGCTGCTGGCCTTACGGTCGCCGTGGTGGCTGGGTGCAGCCATGCTCTCTTCGGCGGCGGCGCTTGCTCCCGATCGAGGCCTGCTGGCCTTCCTTCGTCGCAAGGGGGGGTGGAATGTAGCGCTCGTCGCTGCTCCGCTGCTGCTGATGCAAAACCTCTGCAAGCTCATCGCCGCAGCCTGCGGAACGGCGCTGTTTCTGCGATCGAAGATGAGCGGCCGGCGCGCTCCC
>NZ_JBMGJV010000224.1:0-247 GCF_051025295.1 Candidatus Dedyshia acidiphila
CGAGAAGCCGATCCACGTGACCACGATGGCAGCCAGAAAATACCAGTGTGCGTGTGGATAGAGCGAGGTGGTGCGCGCTCGGGGCGGAGCGAGGGTCGAGGTCGCCAAAGGAGGTCACCTTTTTTTTTGCTGAACTGGGCCGGAGGTGAAGGTGATTTTGCGGAAGGAGCGGACTCAGCGCAAGCAGAAAAGCGAGCACCCTGGTTTTCGGCACGTTGATCAGGGGGACGACCACGACCACACCGCT
>NZ_JBMGJV010000225.1:0-247 GCF_051025295.1 Candidatus Dedyshia acidiphila
TCGCACACTGGCCGACACACTCGCCGCAGAGGTGCTGCCTTTAGCCGACGCATGCCGCTTCCTGGAGCGGGAGGCGCTCTCCATCCTGCGACCTCATCGGCTCTCTTCTCGCAGCCGTCCTTTTTTTCAGCGGCATGTGGAGGCGACCGTCGAGCGCGTGCCGCTCGGTGTGGTTCTGATTCTGGGACCCGGAAACTACCCGCTGTTCCTGCCGGGTGTGCAGGCATTGCAGGCGATCGTTGCCGGC
>NZ_JBMGJV010000226.1:0-247 GCF_051025295.1 Candidatus Dedyshia acidiphila
TAGTGGGCGGCGAAGAGCCGCCAGACTTCGCGTGCCTTTGCCGAGTCCGCGCCGGCGCGCAGCGTCTCCATCGGCACACCCTGGCTGTACAGCATGCGCAGCACGTAGTGATCGGGCAACAAAAAAAGCGATGTGGGGTCCGGGAAAGCTGTGTTCTCTGCAAACCAGCGCGGGTCAGTGTGGCCATGCGGGCTGAGGATCGGCAGTGGCGCAATCGCTTCGTAAAGGCGACGTGCAATTGCGCGCG
>NZ_JBMGJV010000227.1:0-246 GCF_051025295.1 Candidatus Dedyshia acidiphila
CTAACAATCCAACACGCTACAGCAGTTGCACCTTCAACTTCCCGTACGGCTCAGGCATGGAACAGGACGAGATCGTGCGCAGCCTCGAACAGCATCAGGTTCGGTATGTGCTCTGGGACAAAAAAAACGGAAGGAAGTTTGACGAAGCGCTGTTCTCGGACGAATCGAGACCGCGCATTGATCTCGGGCCCTACTTCGCAGCGCGTTACCGGCCCATCTGGACGCAGGACAATGCCGTGCTGCTCG
>NZ_JBMGJV010000228.1:0-246 GCF_051025295.1 Candidatus Dedyshia acidiphila
CGAGAAGCCGATCCACGTGACCACGATGGCAGCCAGAAAATACCAGTGTGCGTGTGGATAGAGCGAGGTGGTGCGCGCTCGGGGCGGAGCGAGGGTCGAGGTCGCCAAAGGAGGTCACCTTTTTTTTGCTGAACTGGGCCGGAGGTGAAGGTGATTTTGCGGAAGGAGCGGACTCAGCGCAAGCAGAAAAGCGAGCACCCTGGTTTTCGGCACGTTGATCAGGGGGACGACCACGACCACACCGCT
>NZ_JBMGJV010000229.1:0-246 GCF_051025295.1 Candidatus Dedyshia acidiphila
CCCCGCTACGGCTCGGAATTGCGGACTCCTTATCCACAATATGTAGGGGTACCCGTGTTGAATCGGGCCCCTTGCCCGGCTACCATTCTTGGCAGAACTGTGGTCCAGTGAAGGTAGGCCCCCCCCCCGGCAGGCAAAGAGGACTGACATGCTCAAGCTTAAGAAAATCCAGATCCTCGGTTTCAAATCGTTCTGCGACCGCACGGAGCTCATCCTGCCAGGCCAGGGCATGGCGGCTGTGGTCGG
>NZ_JBMGJV010000230.1:0-246 GCF_051025295.1 Candidatus Dedyshia acidiphila
GGAGCGCACCTCGAACTACGCCGCATCGAAACAGCCGACCACCGCGAACTCTTCGCGATCGACGTGCCGTTCGATCCCTACCTGAACAGCAAGGCCGCGCACTAAGCAGGCTAGACGCCTTTTTTTTGTGGCTCCCAGATGAACTTGTGGATCTGCAGGCTCAGCCGCCCTGGCACGCCGTCCTCCAGCATCCATTCGACCAGCAGCCGCGGATCCAGCTCGCAGTTGTCGGCCGTGCGCTGTGGC
>NZ_JBMGJV010000231.1:0-246 GCF_051025295.1 Candidatus Dedyshia acidiphila
ATCCTAGCAACAACACGACTGGGATGGGTCGCTTCCATCGTGACCTCCAGCACACCGCTAGCAAGAACAGCAGGGCAGGAAACAGCACGTAGCTGCGGGCAATGACGGCGTACTGAAACAAAAAAAAGTAAGTGAACGGCAGCGCCAGCCGAAACAGCAGCGGGAACGGCGAGCGGTAAAGAATCAACATCACCGTGCCGCATGCAATTCCGCCGCACACCCAGTGAAGGCCCGTGTATGTAACCC
>NZ_JBMGJV010000232.1:0-246 GCF_051025295.1 Candidatus Dedyshia acidiphila
CTGAGCCGATGCCGCTCATACGACCGGAGAGACGCCTACCCGTGCGCATCGCCTGACGGCAGGTCGACGAGACGATCGCGGCGTCTAAGCTGGCAAAGAGCTAGCTCTCCGTGGTGCCCGGGGGGGGACTTGAACCCCCACTCCACTTTCGCGGATGCGGATTTTAAGTCCGCTGCGTCTGCCGATTTCGCCACCCGGGCGCGGGGTCAGCCTCCATGCTAACCCTGCCTGACTTGCACAAACACG
>NZ_JBMGJV010000233.1:0-246 GCF_051025295.1 Candidatus Dedyshia acidiphila
GGTGCATGCGATCAGCGCCAGCATCCGCACCCTGAATCCGAATCAAAGTTTGGAGCGGCTGCGGCTGTTCATGGATTTCATGTGAATTCACGTGGGCTCACGAACGATTCATCGCAACCTTTTTTTTGGTCTTCTCTCTCGTCGCGGTCGGCCCGGCGGGCGCAGGTCTGTTCTCGACCGTCGCTTACAGCGTTGAGCAGCGCACGCGCGAGATCGGCATCCGGATGGCGCTGGGCTTCCAGCTTT
>NZ_JBMGJV010000234.1:0-245 GCF_051025295.1 Candidatus Dedyshia acidiphila
CCCCGCTACGGCTCGGAATTGCGGACTCCTTATCCACAATATGTAGGGGTACCCGTGTTGAATCGGGCCCCTTGCCCGGCTACCATTCTTGGCAGAACTGTGGTCCAGTGAAGGTAGGCCCCCCCCCGGCAGGCAAAGAGGACTGACATGCTCAAGCTTAAGAAAATCCAGATCCTCGGTTTCAAATCGTTCTGCGACCGCACGGAGCTCATCCTGCCAGGCCAGGGCATGGCGGCTGTGGTCGG
>NZ_JBMGJV010000235.1:0-224 GCF_051025295.1 Candidatus Dedyshia acidiphila
CTCTGGACGATCCGTGGACGATTCTCTGTAAAATGGTGGCAAAGTGGAGTACTCCTGACTAGTGCTTGCGAGTGGCTGCTAGAACTTAGCAACTGAAATGGGGGTTCAAGTCCCCCCTTCCGCACCATAAGACTTTCATTCTAAAGGCGTTGCTGTAAGGCTTGGACGATTGGAGGACGATTTCACTGCCTCCTCCCGAACAGCCCCTCTACCAAAGCCTCATT